>JAIBAG010000004.1 GCA_019695305.1 bacterium | reverse complement strand
AAATAAAAGAATTGCCGCCCAAAAAAGCCCTAAGCTGTCAGCCCCCCAAAAGAAAGTTCGTTAAAAAATCACGGGTCCAGCCGCGCTTGTTCAGCTACTCAGCAGGTCCCACAATTTTTTATATGTCTTCGCCCGTAGGGCAAATCCATCAGCCTATTTTTTTTACAAGTGGTCTCAAAATTAAAAAGACAAACCCGCTAGGGTTTCTCAGCGAGAGACCCTAGCACTAGGGGTCTCCACTTGATTAATGATGAAACCACTAGTGAGAATTCCTTCTGCTATCAGACGTAAAAACTCAAAAAAATATTTCAAAGTGAACGCTCCTTATGCTTATGTAAAAGCATAAGGAGACACTTTCCATGGCCCACAAATATTTTCTCTACACCCGAAAGTCCACCGACACCGAGGAAAAACAAGTTCGCTCCATTGAATCCCAATCGATTGAAGCGCGCCTTTTTGCCGAACGCGAGAAACTTCATATCGTCCATGAATTCACCGAATCCATGACCGCTAAAGTTCCTGGTCGTCCTATTTTTAATGAAATGCTCACCCGCATCGAACAGGGGGAAGCCGATGGCATCCTCTGCTGGCATCCTGATAGGCTAGCGCGTAATTCACTGGATGGCGGGCGAGTTATTTATCTTATTGATACCGGGCATCTTAAAGCTCTCAAGTTTCCCACATTCTGGTTTGAAGCTACGCCTCAAGGTAAATTCATGCTGAGCATCGCGTTTGGGCAATCTAAATATTATGTTGATAATCTCGCCGAGAATATCAAACGAGGTCAGCGTCAAAAGCTTAGGCGCGGCGAGTGGCCCTTCGGGCCTCCACTGGGCTATGTAGCCGGTGGCCGTAATTCCTATCCCAAAGTAGACCCTATTAAAGGACCACTCATTACAAAACTTTTTGAAGCTTACGCTACCGGTAACCATACTTTGTATGACCTTCACCATTTAGCCTTCAAATGGGGCCTATCCAGTCGCTCGGGTAAAAAATTATGTTTGGGTATGATTTACAGTATTTTGCAGAACTCTTTTTATTATGGGCTCATTCGCTTCAAGGAAGAATGTTCTCAGGGTATCCATACCCCGCTGGTGTCCAAATCTCTTTTTGAGCTGGTTCAGGCGGTCATCAATAAAAAGGGCAAAAACTATAAACATAAAAAGTATATTTTCCCCTTCCTTGAGCTGGCCACCTGCGCCTCCTGTGGGGGTGCTATTACGGCGGAAATTCAAAAAGGTCATCATTATTACCGTTGCACCAAAAAGAAAGGGCCATGTTCGGAGCGTTATATTCGGGAAGAAGTTTTAGCCGCTCAAATCCAGCAGGCCATTCAGGACGTGGCCTTACCGGGCGGCTACTATGAGTTTATAAAATCCGAAATGAATAATGAAAAAGAGTCTTCACAACAATTTATAGCCGCCCGGAAAGGCAAACTTATGGCCGAACGAAAGGAAGTTCAGTCTAAGCTTGAGCGTCTTTTGGATGCCCACCTGGAGCGTATTATTGATCAAACCGAGTTCATGGCCAAAAAGGAAACTTTGTTGCAGGTTAAAATAGGTTTAGATGAGGAGTTAACGCGGTTAAGTACGCAAGGGCCATTAAGTTGGCTCGAACCTTGCGGCGTCTTCGTAGAAGCCGCACAGAATGCGGGTCAGCTGGCGGAAGGGGGCGATTTTAAATCGCAGAAGGAATTCTTAAAAAAAATCGGCTCGAACTTTCTTTTGGGTGGCAGACAGCTTACTTTTGAATACAAAAGGCCGTGGTCTTTTTTGGGCGGCAATTCTTTTATTTTCAAGAGTTTGGGGCCTCTTTCCGACAATTATTTTTCGCAACCAGAAGCGGCGCAAGCCGCGAATTTTTTTGAAAAACGTGGACCAATTACTAAAAAGTGCGCCCGACAGGACTCGAACCTGTTACCCCAAGCTTAGAAGGCTTGTGCTCTATCCAGATGAGCTACGGGCGCCTGTTACTGAAACGGTTATCATAGATAACCGCTTCTGTTACAGGCGCCCGTCCTTGAACAAAGTTCAAGGACGGGTGCATATAACAGATTGAGTAACAGCCCCATAACCTTCCATCGTGGGGCGGGCGCATATATAAACAATCCCCTCCTTATCTACAGCAAAACCAAGCCAGCCGCAACCATTAACAAACCTGTGAATTTTATGATTAATTTAAAAAATTACGGCAAAACAGGAGCGTCAGCCGGAGGAACTTTCTTCTGCACTAAATTTTCCAAATTATAAGTTTTAAGCTTATCGGCCGTTTGCGGCGATACGCGTATAAACTTACCCGGAAATTTGGAAATTTTAAGAACATGCGCGTTTTCGGGCTGTATTGGAGAAATTGTAAAATCAATCACATCACCACTTGTTAACGTTACCTTCCAGCTTACATAAGGATTATCCCAGGCATACGAAGGCTTATCGGTATTAGCCAACAAATCTTCCATATTCACATGCAGTAAACTTTTTACAAAACTATCTAATACTAACTGATTCACTTCTTCATCATCCGCCAAATTGGGAATAGTAAAAACATCACCCTCTTTTTTTACAGTAATATCTTTGTACTGAATTTGCGCCACATCTTGCGCATTCACACTAAATGTTTCCCAATCAATCCAATCTTTAGGATTCACCGAGGTCTCACTTAATTCAAATTCAATGGGATAAGTTGTGCTATCGCCATCCACACGAGCATAACGTTTTTTTATTCCAGGAGAATCACCCAAAATAAGTTTTACGTCGTTTTTACCGTCGTTTAAAGTAATAACCCGTTCGGCCTTATCAAGCGATGTTTTAAGGCCATCCGCCGCTTCTAGCGTACTGGCTGCAGGCCACGTTTGAGTTACACTCGTTAGCTTATTTAAAAACTCTTCCATACGCACGTTAGAAACAGGCGCATCAAAATCTTTAGGCATACTCCAGCCCAAAGCCCCCTTCACTACTTCTAAATAACCTCCGCCGTGCGACAAAATAGAAACTTTAACAATGCTCTCCGGTTTAAAGCTGAGTAGTTTTTTACCCGAAGTATACTCGCCCATATTGGGCGTAAAAAAATATACCAGGGCAATAAGCCCCAATTGCAGAAAAACCACACCACTTAATATTTTAATCCATTTATTCATCTAAAATTTATAAACACTAAACACATGGGCGCGCTTTTTAGCCCATAAGTGATACCCCACATAAATTAAACCAATACCCAACAAAGCCAGCATGTAATTACCATACTCAATGAGCATTTTTTTGGTTTCCGATAACGGAATCATGGTGGTAGAAAATTGCCCACCTTTATTAATACCCAGCAACGCTTCATCTTCGGTAGCCCAATTAAGTGTGTTATCGGCCAACTGCAAATTATTCATAAATTCATTATTGCCTCCGGCACGGGCCAATTGAAGCGACTGATCACTTAAAAATTCATTGGAAGAATACACAATAAGGCGTGCCGATTTGGGCGAATGATCAATTTTACTAAAAATCTTTTTCTGCTTCTTGTCAGACGAGTCCGACACTTCAGACTGGTCCGACTCCAAAGGAATTGCTTTATCTTTAAAATAAGATTCAAACTCCCCTTCTACCACAGCACCTAATAATTGTTTCTCCGTTTTCTCGGCTTTGTCAAAACCGTAGGTAGGATACAGCTCAAAATTGGGTTCCATGCCTGTATCGTCTGACGTCCAGGAATCATCCGAGCTGTAAAATAAATTGGTGATTTTACGTTCTTTATTTTTATCGGCATCAATATTAAGCGGCGAGGCCCAATAAAAAGTAAGTTGCGGCATCCCCGATAAAATACCACTTTTTTCATTCATGGCATTTTGTCGAATATCCACCGAATATGGATAATTAACCATTTGAATTTCTCGCACGGTAAACCCGCTTACCTGGCGGTTAATTGCTACCGGGAACGATGCATTTTGGGCATCCAGCACCAAAGTTTCGGGAATAGTAATACCATAAGAAGCCAGCCACCCTGTTAAACCCGAATCTATCTTAGACGCCGTAATGCCAAATTGTTGTTCTTGTGTAATAGTATAGGGTGATGTGGCTAAAATTACCGAACCACCGCGCATTAAAAACTGATCGATGGCAAATAGTTCACGTTCTGATAAATCGGTAGGTGACACAACCAAGAGCACATCTACCGTTTCATCCACATAGCCCTTTTTTAAATCAACGACATTTACCGTAAAATTTTGATTGAGCAGCTGATCCAGCATTTGAAACTTGCCGGGTACAAAGGGCATATTAGGATTAGTGGGTGTTGGTGCTGGAGGTTCAACGAGTCCAACAGTTTTTAAAAAGCCGGGGGAAAAACGTTTAAAGGCTGCGTCAAAACTATTTTTTAACTCCTCCTGCTTTAATCCTTCGGGCAACTGGATAGATACCACGGTGTTGCCGTCGGTAATAATCATATAAAAATAAAAAGTATTTTGGTCGGCCAAGCTTAAGGCCATGGGCTTAAAGCCGTATTTTTCGTCAATTTCTTTGGCGAGAGAAGGATTAGCCGAGGGGTCTTGATATTCTACCGTTAATTTATCGCCCGCCATTTTTTGATAATCGGCCACTATGGTGTTAACAGTATCTTTAAAAGCGGCCAGCTCTTGGGGCATATTTTTTTCAGTTACATACCCTATAAAATGAAGTGGCGTTTTAAGCCGGCTAAACATCATGCCCGTGTTATTAAAACCATACATCACTTTTTTAATATTGCGGGTGATATCATATTCCAAATTTTTAAGCCGCACGTCTAAGTCGGCCTGACCTTTTTGTTTTACCTCTATTAATTCGTCAAAATTAAGCACTTCAAACTGATCGCCGTATTGAATAAGAATGTTAAAATACGAATTTACCAGCTCGGCCTGATATCTATCCGAAAAACGGAACGGCACCGGACGAATGCCATATTTTTGATTAGCTTCGGCCTCCAGCTCTTCATTATTACGAGGATCTATAAATTCGGCCCGCACTTTTCCGCCTCCGGCCACTTGGTATTCTTCTAGCGTATCTCTAATTTGTGGCACTAAAGGAGCTAATAACGGATGTGATTTGGCACTAAAATAACCACGAATTAATAACGGCTCGCGCAATTGTTTAAGAATATTTTTAGTGGAAGAAGACAAGGTATATACATTGTGAGACGTAAGATCAACACGAGCACTCTTAACTCCATACAACCATACATGGGCCAGTAACAAATTAAGACCTAATAAAATAAAAATAGTTTTTACTGTACGATGCTTTTGTTTTTCACCCGACCACTTAAATTTTTCGAGAGAAAAAACAGTAAAGCATAAAAAGAAAACGGTGATACTGATGTAATAATACAAATCGCGGATATCAATAACCCCACGTTGGATAGATTCAAAACGTGACCCCGAACCCAGTAGTTTAAAAAACTCATAAAGGCCATGGCCAAAAAAACCGCCAATAAGAGACGACCCCACCAAATAAAATAGTCCGCAAACCATTACCGTAAGAATAAGACTGATAATCTGACTTTCGTTTTTAGAACTAATATAAAGACCAATAGCAATATAACTGGATGCAAGCAAAAGAGTAGCCAAATAGGAACCCAGAACAGGACCCCAATCGAACAAACCTAAAAAACTAACGGTAAGCGGCAGTCCCAGGGTAGCCAGCAAAGCAAGACACACTAAAACCAGACAGGCTAAAAATTTTCCCACCACTAAATCACTGATGGGAACAGGAAGCGTAAATAAAAATTCAATGGTTCCCATGCGGCGTTCTTCGCTCCACAAACGCATGGTGAGGGCCGAAACAAGAAAGATGAGCAAAATGGGCATCCAATCAAACAAGGGACGCACATCGGCAATATTGCGCACAAAAAAACCTTCCACCCAAAAAAACACAAAATACAATACAAACAAAAACACGCCTAAAAAAATGTAGGCCATGGGCGATGAAAAAAAGCTCTGCAGCTCTTTTTTAGCCATAGCTAAAATATTTTGCTTTTTAAGGCTCAAGCCGCACCTCCCGAAAGAGCCATCATTTCCGAAAAAACTGTTTCCAAGTTTTTTACTTCGCGCTTTAATTCAAAAAGTTTCCATTCTTTATCATATACTAAACTTGCCACATCGCTGGCCGCATCCATCATATTATCGCGCGTTTTAAGGCGATACGTGTAATGAGCGCCCTCTTCCTTTACAAAACTCACGTCAATAATCCCACTGGCTTTTGCCAAAACCGCTTTGGCCACTTCTGGTTTTTGGTTGATGGTTACTAGCAATTGAGACGCACCGGTTAATTCCCATAACAGAGCGTCTTTAACCAGTTTACCTCTAAAAATCATGATCACACGGTCACAAATGGCTTCTACTTCCTGCAAGATGTGAGTGGATAATAAAATAGTGGAGTCTTTGGACAAATCTTTAATGAGCTTGCGCATTTCAAAAATTTGCGTGGGGTCAAGTCCGCTGGTGGGTTCGTCCAAAATTAAAATTTGCGGCTTATGCACAATGGCTTGGGCCACCCCCACGCGCTGTTTTAATCCTTTTGAAAGTGTAGAAATTTTTTCGTGAGCCTTTAAACCTAATGCCGTTTTACTAATAGCTTCTTCAATAGCTTTTTGGCGTAAATGCGGGCTCATGCCGCGCAATTCACACACCATGTATAAGTACTCCACCACCGTCATATCGGGATAGGTGGGAGAGTTTTCGGGCAAGTAGCCAATCTTTTTTTGGATGTCTAAACGAAAATTGTCAATATCAAGCCCGTCAATATCTACTGTTCCGTAGGTGGGCTCTAAAAACCCTGTCAGCATTTTAATAGTGGTTGTTTTTCCGGCACCATTGTGGCCAAGCAACCCCACAATTTGCCCTTTTGGAATTTCAAAAGAAATTTTGTCGGCAGCAACAAAATCTCCATAATGACGGGTGAGGTTTGAGGCCTTAATCATCGAGATGCGGAAGTATAATTTTTTGAAAACTTTGGCAAGGAGTTTGAAAATCAGGTGTGATTAATTTTTATTAATTTTTTTATTTCTTCAAAAAGATTTTGGTTTGCATGCACAATACCATCTACAACCGGATTAGAATTGTTATAGGTAAAATCCGAGCCATCCAAACGGCAAATTTTTCCGCCGGCTTCTTTTAAAATTACTTCGCCCCCGCAAAAATCCCATTCGCTTTTGGGATTTAAACTAAAACTGCCATCGGCACGGCCACAGGCAACCGTTACCATTTTGTGCGCCATGCCTCCGGTTTCAATAACGCTAAATTGATTTTCGTATTGTTTCCATTCGCCACGCTTGGTTTCAGAACGGCTCGCTAAAATTTTAGTTTTTTGATCTAAAACAGAACAAGCACTCACAGAGATAGCTTTTCCATTGCAGGTAGCGCCCTTCCCTTGTTCAGCCGCAAACATTTCACCCGTAGCCGGGTTATACACCACGCCTACAACGGGCTTGTGATTCACCACCAAGCCAATCGACACAGCAAATTCGGGGATTTTGGCAATAAACTCTTTGGTCCCGTCTAAGGGATCTACAATCCACACGCGGTTTTTAGACAAACGATCAGAAGTATCTTTGGTTTCTTCCGAAAGCCAACCGTCATCAGGAAAAGTTTTGAGGAGTAGTGTTTTAATAGCCGCATCAGCCTCACGATCGGCAATGGTAACAGGTTGGTCGGCCCCTTTGTGCTCTACAGTGTATTCGGCACGATAGTATTGATTGATAATATCTCCGGCTGCTTTGGCAGCCTGAATAGCTAGAGCAAGTTCGCGACTATAGGGCATGAATCAGGAATAACAAAATTACGGGATCAAAGCCAGCGGATCTTGGTCGAAAGTGCCTTCAATAGTTGCCGTATAGCTAAAACCGGCCATTTCAGGAAAAGTACCAGGAATCACACCAACCGAAATCATTTTGATAGCATTTCCGCTAATTTTAGAACCGGAAATTCCTTTAACTGTACCCGTTGTAATTTGTGCCGGAATACGACCTGAAAAAAGTCCTGAATCGGTGTCTTTTGCAGTATAACCGTCAACGGCATCAGCATCATCTTCACCAATCACAAAAGCACGAACACGCATGTTGACCGCATTAATGGTCATATCACCAGCTTTGGTAACAGGACCCACATAAACCGAAGTATCCTTCACACCACATTTACTATCAGAACTACTGCCGCACGAATCAATCACTAAATCTACCATTTTAATGGTACCCAAATCATCTTCCGGTAAATATGACTGGCAATCGGTATCCGTTACATCGTCACGACAAATACGCACAATCATTTTGGGGAAATCTTGAGCAGCCACACTGGCTGTGCCGCCAGTACCTGTGGGATTAGCTTTGAAGTAAATTGGAACTTGTAAAGTTTGAACGCCATCATACGAATGAACTTCTGCTGTATCTGGATCGGTTAAATCGGTTGAAAAAGTAAAAGAAAGAGTACGCTTTGTCCCCAAAGTAGTAACATCCAGAGTAGGACCGGTACCATCGTCATTCGAGCTACCCCCACCCGAAGAGCCACCACAGGCATTAAAAGCAATAAAAACTAGTAAAATCAATAACTTATGTAATTTTTTCATACCTACCATCCTCTCCTTATTAATTATCGGCAAAAATCATAAAAGGTTGCGTGAATAATGAAGCCGCAAATCGCCCCCTAATATTTGGACATCATTCAACTTTAATGCGGGTAATTCTTTTAATAGCCTATACGGCTCCACAAAAGATTTATCCTTTTTTTCCAGCATTGTAGGGGCCACATAATAAAGCACTTCATCCACCAACTTTTCTTTTAAAAAACTTTTCATTACCGTTGGGCCACCTTCCACTAACACACTCATCTTTCCTTTTTGGCCCAAATCATCCAACACAGATTTAAGATTCTTTGACGAATAGGTCAATACTTCTCCACCGGGGGTGGTAAAAATACGAGATTGCGGTGAAAGAGAACGCTTTCCTTGTAAAATAACACGCGTAGGCTGGATGAGATCTGATCCGTAACGCACATTAAGCTGGGGGTCATCGGCAATAACTGTGCCCGCTCCCACCAATACAGCATCCACCGTACTACGCAGCGCGTGAACATCGCACACGGCTTCATGGCCCGTCAGCCATATTTTTTGGCTGTTAAAAGGCGCCATTTTAAAATTGAGCGTGACTGCCGCCTTTAAAATAACATGTGGTCTTTTTTTGGTGATGAATGTGGTAAAAAAACGATTTAAAAAAGCGCATTTATCTTGAAGAACACCAACAGTTACTTGAATCCCGTTTTTCTTTAATTTGCGGATAGATTTGTGGTGCGTTTTAGTATTGGGATCGGCCATGCCAATAACCACGCGCTTCACACCAGAGTTAATCACGGCGTCCACACACGGAGGAGTTTTGCCAAAATGGAAACAGGGTTCCAAATTTACGTAAAGTGTGGCACCACGGGCATCAAAATTAAGTTTGCGGAGCGCATTAATTTCGGCATGAGGGCCACCAAATTTTTCGTGATACCCTTCGGCGATAATTTTGTTATCGCGTACAATCACAGCCCCTACCAGTGGGTTGGGAGAAACCAAACCACGACCAAGAGCAGCGAGTTCTAAACAGCGTTCCATGTAAAAATCATCATACATAAAATTGTAACCCACCCTGTCCCTCCCTTAATTTAAGGGAGGGTACTTTCTTAGGCCCCTCCCACTTAAACTAAGGGGGAGGACGGGAGGGGGTTACTTCTTCAAAAGTCCCTGCAACTCATCCATAAACTGGTTCACATCTTTAAACGAACGATACACTGAGGCAAAGCGCACATAAGCTACAGGGTCTACTGCGTGCAACTCACGCATAATCATTTGGCCAATAATATGCGAGGCCACTTCTTTTTCGGCCTTATCCTGCAGTTCGGTTTCAATTTTAGAAACAATTTGTTCGATAGTTTCAATAGAGACGGGACGTTTTTCGCAGGCTTTTTTGAGGCCTCCAATAATTTTAAGGCGGTCAAATGGTTCGCGGCGGCCGTCCTTTTTAACCACCATGGGCAGCATTTCTTCAATACGTTCGTAGGTGGTAAATCTTTTTTGGCAAGCTTCACACTCGCGACGGCGGCGAATTAAATCACCCTCACCCGACTCGCGCGAATCGATTACTTTACTTTCGGAATGAGTACAGAAAGGACATTTCATGAAGAGGTGGATGGTGAATAGTGGATGGTGAATAGTACAAAAACAATTTTCTTTCCATCAACCACCCACTATCCACCATCCACTATTAACGATACATAGGAAATTTCTTCGACAGCTCAATCACCTGAGCTTTCACCTTAGCCTGTAAAGCCTCATTGCCCACATCGGAGAGTACTTCCGTCATCCAGGTAGCTACAAGCGTCATTTCTTCTTCTTTAAAACCTTTGGTGGTTAAAGCTGGGGTTCCTACTCTAATACCGCTAGTTACAAAAGGCGAACGGCTTTCTTTAGGCACCGTGTTTTTATTAACAGTAATACCCGCACGGCCCAAAGCTTCTTCACCGTCTTTGCCCGAAATATTTTTATTGGTGAGATCCACTAAAATAAGATGATTATCGGTTCCACCACTCACCAAGTTAAAACCTTTTTCCAAAAATACTTTAGCTAAAGCCTGAGCATTTTTAATCACCTGAGCGGCATATACTTTAAAATTGGGCTGCAGGGCTTCTTTAAACGCAACCGCTTTGGCTGCAATCACATGCATGAGAGGCCCGCCCTGGATTCCGGGAAAAATCTTTTTATTAATATCTAAAGCATACTGCTGTTTGCACATAATAAGCCCACCACGAGGGCCGCGCAGCGTTTTGTGTGTGGTAGACGTTACAAAATCACAATGAGGAAAAGGATTGGAATGCAAACCAGCAGCTACCAGGCCTGCAGGATGCGCAATATCGGCAAAAAGTTTGGCGCCCACTTCATCGGCAATTTCTTTAAAAAGTTTAAAATTAATATCCCGAGGATAAGCCGATGCACCACACACAATCATGGCGGGCTTGTTCTTTTTGGCTAAATCACGCACTTGGTCGTAATCGAGACGGCCAGTATCGTGGTTTAATCCGTAAGGAACAATTTTATAAAGCTGGCCCGAAAAATTTACAGGAGAACCGTGCGTTAAATGCCCGCCTTCCGATAAATTTTGCCCCATCACCGTATCGCCCACTTTACAAGCGGCTAAATACACGGCCATGTTGGCCTGCGAACCGCTGTGCGGTTGCACATTAGCATGCTCGGCACCAAACAACTCTTTGGCACGGTTAATGGCTAAATCTTCGGCCACATCTACATAATCACAACCACCGTAATAGCGTTTATGAGGATAACCTTCGGCATACTTATTGGTAAGCACCGAACCTTGTGCTTCCATCACGGCTTTAGAAACAAAGTTTTCGGAAGCAATCATTTCCAGTTTATATTCCTGGCGGTCAATTTCGTGCTGGATGGCATCGTTTAATTCCGGATCAAAATCTTTTAAAGTTTGTTTGTTCATTTATTTCTCCATCTCCGCAATCTTTTTTAAACGCCCTTCATGCCGCCCACCAGCAAAAGGTGTTTCTAAAAATATTTTTACAATTTCTTTTGCAAGCTCCACACTTAAGATGCGCCCGCCCAAACACAAAACATTTAAATTGTTATGCTCGCGCGTTAGCTTGGCGGTTTCTGTATCAAACACAGAGGCAGCGCGAATCCCTTTTACTTTATTAGCCGCAATGGAAATACCCACTCCCGTACCACACACTAAAATACCACGATCAAATTCACCTTTGGCTACCCCCATCGCTACCGGCTTTGCATAATCGGGATAATCAACAGAATCATCTGTAAAACATCCAAAATCCTGAACTGTGTGTGAAAGTGTAGAGAGATAATTTAAAATTTCTTTTTTAAGGGATAAACCGCCGTGATCGGAAGCGATGGCTATTTTCATTCTTGTTCCCTATTGAACTTTGGATTGAACGTAATCAATGGCATTTTGAACGGTGAGCATCTTTTCGGCATCATCGTCCGGAATTTCCATTTCAAATTCTTCTTCCATGGCCATGATGAGCTCTACAATATCAAGCGAATCGGCGCCCAAATCTTCAACAAAATTGGCCTGGCTTAAAATTTCATCCTCGCGCAGACCCAGCTGCTCGGCGATGATTTCTTTAATTTTACTTTCAACAGTGGTTGAACGTTTGCTCATGATGGATTTAAAAAACTAAAATTTATCCAGCTTGATAACTTCCATATCTTTGTAAAAACCGCAATGAATACACACACGATGAGGAAGTTTTGCTTCCTGACAACGAGGGCACTTGGAGGGAGCCTCAGTACGGGCTTTAGCACGCAGGTGCGAACGTCTCATGTTACGGCACGATTTGGAAACTTTGTGTTTTGGAACAGCCATAAATACCTCGAGAAAATAAATGTCAAAAACGAAGGGCATGCATACTAGAGTAATAATAGGCTGTCAAGAAAAGATAAAAACCCAATTTTCTTAGTAATTTTAAGGCTTTATTGCTGTGTTTTCGGTTTAAATCCTTTAAGGGCCGCCCAAGGACTAACCGGGTTTAGATTTTGATCACAGGTACAGCTTTTTTGATTAAGATTAACACCACACTGAGAGCACAATCCTTTGCAACTTTCCTTACATATAAAAGCTTGTGGTAACGACAAAACCATCTGATCACGCACAATTTCAGACAAATCAAACTCATCGTTATTATAAAAAGAAAATTCCAAATCTTGCTCGGTAAGCTCCAACTCTTCGTCACCAATGGTATTGCTCACCTGAGAAGCTGGCGTTAAATCCATGGTAATGTCGGTTGCCAAAGAATAACTCATGGGCTCCAAACATCGATCACAGGCGTGGTTTAAAGTAACATCTACATGGCCCGTTACATGCACCTGATCATCAAAACGCTGAAGGTCCATGTGGCCTTTTAGAGTTTGAGGATCAGGTTTTTCAACGGGAAAAGCTTGTGTTAAAACATCCACCATCCACGGCGTTTGAGCATTTAAATCAAGATGCAAACCTTCTTGAGAAATAGAGCTTACTTTAACAATCATACTTTTATGGGAAGTTTAAGACCTTTAAGTTTATCCTGAAAGGCGTAATATACGCGAGAAGGAGCGCCGTCTTCTTCCATGGGGTCACAAAACAAATCGCGCATCTCGTCTCTACTTATTTTTTCATACAAAAGTCCATAAAACATTTTTTCACCCAAATAGTAACCAATAGCGTGCGACAAACCTAAAAATAAGTCGGCACTCATGGGGCTTATTTTATTGGCATGAAAAAACTCGCCTTTCCTAATTTTTTTACGGTGCTCCATATACAAAGCAGCCACCTGCATAGGAAGCGAGTTTTTGGGAAATTCATACTCTCTCAACATGCGCCTAAAATCGCGCGTACGTGGGCATTTGCGTTTGTGATTAATAATTTTACTGCCAAAATAGCCCATAGCCTCATGCAATATATTGGCATAAAACGCATCCTGCGTAGCGCGCGGCCTCTCGTGCCCAGCACACAAAGCGCGCAACATATGAGTAGCTTCTTCGGCAGCATGATTAATAGATACATTAGCCAAATAAATAATTTTTTTAGAAGGTATTGTGTACGATTCAGACCTTAAAACTTGATTGCGGATAATTTTAAGTTCGCGCGGCATAAATCCCTTTTGCCCACGTAAATATTTAAAAAAACTTAAATCGCCACAGGTAAAAACTTCAATATCTTCTTTTTCTTTGCCAATTTCAATATTGAGAAAAGATGAAATGCGGTCGATATACTGTAAAATGGTTTGTTTAGAATCTGCATATTCGAGTGTTTCACCTTCGTTTTCCAACCAATTAAGATAAGACTGCTGCGCAATAATAGGTGGTGTATTCATCCGGCAAAATTCGTTGTTGGAAATTTTCACCACCATGGCCTTATCTTCCAATCCACGCTCGGCAAGTTTCCAATAAATAGACTCGCTATTTTGATAAAGCGTTAAAGTTTTTAATTTTATTTTTTTCTGATTAAAAATCTCTTTTACTTCTTTAGGCAAGTGGTTAGGCGCCAAATGCAAATCTCCGGTAAAAACAAAGAGTTTTCGTCCTGAACTTTTTTGGTGAATCTCAAAAATATTTTTTGCAGATAGTTTGTCACGTTTTTCAATCCCCTTATACTCGTTAGGAGCAGGATCAATTCCAAAAACAGGGATATTATTTTGTTTGGCAAAGTAAAACAAAAATTCAAAATTTTTCCATAAATCAAAATACCAATGTTCTTTAAATTCTATTTTTCGTAAAAACGTAAGTTCGCTTATGGCCCCCTTCATGTATTTGTCTAAAAATTGTTGATACCGTGCCTGAACCAATTCAAACGCTATGGCAAACTCATCACTAACGGGTAAATAAGAACGCAAAACGCGTAAAAAAGAACGCTGTGATTGATTGAGCGTGTGGTAATCCCCCACAAAAATGATATCGGCCTTCCGGATAGCCTCCACAACCTCCTCTACAGGCACTATTTTACGGTAATTTTTGACCGCATTTTGATAAGCCCGTTCGTAAGCCAAAAAGGCCCGATCTTGGGCCATGGCCTGGCTCCCAATCATCCTTTTATTCTGTTTAAAAATCTGCTGCTGAATTTTAAGCAATTCTGCCCGTGGAGAAGCCAGTTTCATAGCCCTATTCTTATACGAAAGCCCTTGTAATTAAAAGACAAATTTAGGTTTTGTGTTTAAAAGCGTTTGACTTTGTTCATACACCCCATTATGGTGCAGCCCTTCTATGAAAATATCGATCATTGGCACAGGTTATGTAGGGTTAGTAACGGGCGCCTGCCTGGCGGAGGCTGGCAATAATGTCACCTGTGTGGATATTGACCCCAAAAAAATCGATAATTTGAACAAGGGAAGCATCCCTATTTTTGAGCCAGGTTTAGAGTCTATTGTTAGGGAAAATCATAAAAAAAATCGCCTTTCTTTCACCACCGATTTGGGGAAAAGCATTAATGACTCAGATATATGTTTTATAGCGGTAGGCACTCCTCCTCAGGAAGATGGGTCGGCTGACTTAACCCATGTATTAGACGTGGCCCGTGAAATAGCCCAAAAATCCACTAAAAAAATAATTGTGGGTACTAAAAGCACAGTACCTGTTGGTACGGGAGATAAAATTGAAGAAATTTTTAAACAATATCTCAAGCATCCTTATGTTGTTTTTTCTAATCCCGAATTTTTAAAAGAGGGCGATGCCGTTCACGATTTCATGAAACCCGACCGCATTATTATTGGCCTTAACGATAAATCTTTAAAACCTTTATTTGAAGAACTCTATGGCCCTTTCATGCGGCAAAAGGAAAAACTGATCTTCATGAGCCGCCGTTCCTCTGAACTTACTAAATATGCGGCTAATGCTATGCTGGCCACACGTATATCGTTTATGAACGAAATGGCTAATTTGTGTGAAAAAGTTAATGCGAATATAGATGATATTCGTCATGGCATAGGCGCCGATCCTCGCATAGGATCGGCTTTTTTATTTCCGGGAATAGGCTTTGGCGGTTCGTGTTTTCCAAAAGATGTAAAAGCTATTCAGAGAACAGCCGTGGAGCATGGAGTTTCTCTTGAAGTTATTCATGCTGCATCGACGGCTAATGAAAACCAGAAAAAGGTTTTATTTGATAAAATTGTAAAACATTATGGAGGGCGCGACAAACTACAAGGCAAAAAATTTGCTGTTTGGGGTCTCGCATTTAAAGCCAAAACGGATGATATCCGTGAGTCTCCGGCCTTAGCATTAATTGACCAGCTATTAGATGCAGAATCTATAATTACAACCTACGATCCTGAAGCAACGGCGAATGTAAAAATGCAATATGGCGATAAGTTAATATATACATCTGATGCTTATGTAGCATTAAAAGATACTGACGCCTTAATAATTGCAACCGAATGGAACGAATTTAGAAGCCCCGATTATAATAATTTGAAAGCAAATTTAAAAGACAAAGTCATTTTTGATGGCCGCAATTTATTAAATGAAGTTCATACTAAAGAAGTGGGGTTATCCTATTACAGGATTGGAAAAGTATCATGAATCAATGGTTTGTAATTAAAACCAAATCTCATCGCGAACTGGATGTGCACAATCTACTTACGCGTGCACATTTTAAATCTTTTCTCCCTCGCATCCGTCAAGTTCAGCATAAACTGCGCGCTACGCACTTAAACGTTAAACCTCTTTTCCCAGGTTACCTTTTTATCTATATCGACTTCACCAATCCTTCAAACATACATCTGATTAAATATACACGTGGCGTTTCTCATATCTTGTGTGCAGAAAATAAGCCAGTTGCCGTACCTGATGAAGTAGTGAATGCTATCAAAAGTAAAATGAATGATAAAGGCTATGTGGAACAGCCTATGACGGTAGAAAAAGGGGAAAAGGTAAGAGTAAAAAAAGGAATGCTGGCCGATTTGGAGGGAATTATTGAAAAGAAAAGCTCGGACGATGAGCGTGTGATTGTGCTTTTAAATATGATTAACTACAATTTAAAAGCAACGCTGCATTGGTCGGAGATTGAGAAGATTAGAGTAGCTTAAAGAATTAGAGATAGGGTTTTACCTGCGGTGGGATATCAATCTTAAAATTTTTAATCAGTTCGTTAAGCCCCTTCCATGTACCCACATCATTCCATCCTACATTAAAGGGAACATAGCCCACTCTTTTTGATTTTTCCATCAATCCATAATCGATAGAAATAGAAGGCGCTTTCGTAAAATAAGACAATATACTTTCTTGGTTTAGTTTTTTCCCATCCAGCTTTATATCTTTCAGTAAAAAACTGATTTCGGGCATGTGGTTTTCAATTTCTTTTAAAAAAACATCTGCTTCCCATGCAAAAATACCGCTATTCCAAAAAAAATTACCTAACTCTATATAAGAAGCTGCTTTTTCAACGGTGGGTTTTTCTACAAAACGAACAACATCGTGAGGCGCCTTTGTTTCAATATATCCATAATCGGATGAAGGAAATGTAGGCAACACCCCAAATACGAACATCCTTTTCTTTTCCACACTTTGATCTAAAGCTTCTTCAAAACAATCCCGCGCTAGTTGCGGCTGGTGGATATAATGATCGGAAGGTAAAAATAAAACACAAGCTTTCGGGTTAAGACTATGCAAATAGGCTGTAATCAATGCAATAGGAGGTGCTGTATTTTTCTTGAGAGGCTCGCCGATAATATTGGAAGCCGGAATATCGGGTAACTGATCGGCAACAAGACCGCAATATTTTAAATTGGTGGAAACAAAAACATGGTCTGTAGGAACCCAGCCGGCAATTCGATCGTAGGTTTCCTGAATCATGGTACGATGAGGATGGGTAATATTTAAAAACTGCTTAGGCCGCTGGGGGGTACTATATGGGGCAAAACGAGTCCCTTCACCTCCGGCAAGAATAACAACATAGATATTTTCAGATTTCATTTATCGAGATTTTTTTTGAACTCTTCAACCATGTCAACCGGGGCGGGATCAACCCCATACTCTTTGGCCAGATAATAAGAAGTAAAATCACCAATCAAAATAGCATCCCACAATTCCTGAAGATGGTTATCGCCTTTTAATTCCACATCAAAAAAAGGCATTTTGTCGGATAATAAATTTTTCATCACATCCATACGTTTGTAAATACGCGGATGCATGCATTGTCCTTTAAAATAAACAACAGCCGTCTTCATGAGCATTTTTGTAAACCCCACCATCTCATTATGGTTTAGCTCAGGAAATGTATTGAAAAAACTCTGCACTTTGGCATTTTCATTAAATTTAATTTTAGTGATACGACAAGCTGAATAAAAATTGGAAGCCCCGTAAACAATAGGCACAAAGTTTTTTAACTGCTTGGCCAAAACACGGCCAACCTCTTCCTGACGAACAACTTCCTTTTTTAAAAATTCGGAGAGAGAAGTAAGATTATTTTTTTGAGGAGATACCAGCTTCAATTGCTCTAATACGCCTAAAATAGCCGCAAAAAAATATCCAGCAGCACAACGGGGCTGAATACAACTGGGGATCTGAATAAAAGGAAGTTTTTTACTAAGAGCCACCTCTTTTAATCTACCTCCATGGCACAGCACAACAATGGAGGCGTTTTTTTTGAGAGCTTCATCCAATAATTGTAATGTCTCTTCAGTATTGCCAGAAAATGACGAGCAAAAAACTAATGTTTGGGCGTTTACATAAGAGGGCAAAGTATAATCGGTAACAATGGCAATATTAGGAGATCCGCCTAAATAATCATTTAAAATATCAGCAGGCAATGCCGAGCCCCCCATACCTCCAAGAACTATTTTACCAATACTCGTTTGAGAGAGCGACAAAGCAAGAGCGTTCTCATAAGTCACCAAGAACTGTTGATAAGTATTTTTAATAGTATCAAGCATTAATTATTATGAAGTCTGTCGTACAACAACAAAGTCGTAAGGGTAGTATTGGTAATCGTATTGAACCATGTGAGTGCATTGGTAACGGTAATGGATTTTGTAGGAACAATAATAGTATCTCCCGGATTAATTTCTTTCACATTAGACACTAATCTTTTTTTACCATCACCCGACAACACCTTAACCCGTTTTAAGCTGGACTGATGGGTAGGGCCGGCCAAACCTACATAATCTAAATATTTAAAACTGGGCTGAAAGGAATAAGCCCCCGGCGCCGTCACGGCACCAATCACATTTACATTATCATTAATGGTAGGATAAAAAATATTATCACCGGGAATTTTGCTGACGTTATAATCAAATTTTTTACCGACAAGAAGAATATGAGGAACAACAACAATATCTCCCTTTTGAACTTTAAAATCGTAATCAATTTTGTCTGAACTGGACACTTCAATAACATTTTTAGTTCCATCCATGCCAAAACGGATAATACGGATAGGATCTGTGCTGGTATAACCCGTTGCCAACCCTCCGGCCATTTTAATTGCTTTTGATAGAGAAATAGGCTGACTAATTTCATAATTACCAGGCCTATTAACCGGGCCTTCAATTTCAAACTCTCCCTTTTTTAAAGGAACAAAAACAACATCATTGTCTACCAGATACGGATTCTGATTAAGATCACCATTATACTTATAAGAATAAATATCTATTTTTCTGGACTGGTTCTGTCTTTTAAGCTGAATATTTCTTTGGCTGCCATTAGGCAAAATATTACCCGCGTAACGCAATAAATCGGTTACCCTATCGGAAGGCAAAATTTTATAGGTACCCGGACGAGCCACTTCGCCCAACACATGAACCGTATAACTTAATGAGTTGACAGAACCCATACCACCAAAAGGAACCGGGGAAAAAGCAACAGCATCATCCTCCGTAAAAGCCATATTGGCTTTATTACTTCCTAAACTATCAACAAGTTTTTTTTGCGTACCAAATGATGATTGCTGTAGGTTTTTTCTGCCCAACGCCTGAGACCATGAGCTTGTACTTTGCAATACTAAACAGAAAAGAAAAAAAAGACTTAATATAGCCTTATAACCACACAGCTTTTTGAATATAACCCTAATCATATTAATCCCTGCTATTACTTTTCAAATACTTTTATTTTTTGCCGATTATTTTTTAAATACTCGAGTAAAAAAACCAGAAAAATGGCAACGAAGCTTGACATCATAAAAGTGACAATAACAATCCTACTTCTAGCTGGTTTAAACTTTTTCGCCGGAACCTGTGCCCAGTCTATAACTTTAAAGTTTAAATCTTCTTTTGCCTCTTCAATTTTTGCAACTTGATACTTTTGAGCCAAAACCATGAGCATTTGCTCACTTTCCTTTTGCTTGCCCGCTAAATATTGAAAATACGTCTGCTGCGGTATTTGATGAGCCAATTGATTATTATTAGCACTCTTCACATCGGCTAACTTTGAGTATAAAGACTGATTATTATTGATGACACTTTGCAATATGGGAGGGCCATTAGCACCAGGAACCTGCTCGCTAGCAAAAACAGGTTGCTCTGATTTAGCATGATCTTCTCCCCCCCCCGCGGTAACATCCACATCTACAAATGGGTTCTCACTGGAAATGGTTTCATTATTATAAAAAGAAGACAACTCTTTACCCGCATTAAGAAACATCCGCTGCATTTCCTGAAGTTGCTGCTCTATAAAAATACGATTTCTTTTGGACGATGTATAAGTATTTTGTTCAAGTTCATTTTGAAACTCAAAAATGTAACTATTAACTAGTTCTGCAGAAAGTTTTGGATCAAGCGTAACCGCCCTCAGAGTAATAATTTGCTTTTTCTTATCATCTGTAATTGTCAGCATCGAAAAAAACTTTTCAACAATATTATCGTAATCTTTGATTTTATCTTTAGCTTCGGGTTTCCACGTT
The DNA here is from genome assembly GCA_019695305.1 of bacterium. Classification (NCBI taxonomy): domain Bacteria; species bacterium. The sequence continues at coordinate 119,845 of JAIBAG010000004.1, read as the reverse complement.
TTGTTTTTTTCGTCCCAATAATTTGGATAGATTGCAGGCAAAAAGTTATACTTATTAATAACTTTTACAGCCAAAATCTTGCTTGTTAATATTGGTAAAAGTTGCGCCGAAGCACTATTTCCTCCCAATCCTCCACCCAAACCAAATTGAGCAGAAAGCATCATACTCATCATACCTGCACCACCTTCTGCACCTCCCCCCATTGGTAGCAAAGTCGCCTCAGCCTTGTAATATTTGGGCAAAAGAAGAGATATGAAAATAGATGCTGTTGTTACAAGAAAAACAAAAGTAACTATAAAAATTTTCCAACGGAAAATTATATTAAGACCATCTAGGAGATTGATTTCACTATCTGATTCAGATGACATAAGAAAATTTTACCTTCTGGATTATAAGCGCCATACCCTGTAGCCCATTTTACGCAATTTATCCGCATCAAGCTGAGATTTAACATCAATAATACAACCATTGGGTAGCAACTGACGCGTTAATTCTTCCAATGAAAATTTCAAATATTCTTTATGGGCAACAGCCAAAACAAGAACTTCTGCCTTTGACAAATTATCCCAAGCCGTTAAAGAAAGCTCATATTCCCGTAAAGCTTCCTGCGGGCTAACTAAGGGATCGTTCACAGCTACTTTCAACCCAAAAGATTCCAGTTCTCGAATCATGTCCACTACTTTTGAATTACGTAAATCCGGACAATTCTCCTTAAATGACAGCCCCAAAACATTCACTTTGGCGCCTTTCACACCGCTTCCCGATTGAATCAATTCTTTAACCGTACTTTCGGCCACAAACTTAGCCATCCCATCGTTAATTCTTCTGCCCGCCAAAATAACCTGGGGATGGTATCCTATTACTTCCGCTTTGTAAGTCAAATAATAAGGGTCAACACCAATACAGTGCCCGCCTACCAAACCAGGGCGAAAAGGCAAAAAATTCCATTTTGTACCTGCTGCCTTTAACACTTCCATCGTATCAATATTCATCCGGTTAAAAATAATGGCCAACTCATTCATTAATGCAATATTCAAATCACGTTGTGTATTTTCTATAACTTTTGCCGCTTCAGCAGCCTGAATGGAAGAAGCTTTAAACACTCCAGCCTTAACCACACGATTATATAATTGAGCTACTTCATCCAGAGTTTCAGGTCTATCACCCGATACTATTTTGATGGTATTAGACAAAACGTGTTCTTTATCTCCTGGATTAATACGCTCAGGAGAATAACCCACTCGAAAATCTTTCTGCCATTTCATTCCCGATTCTTTTTCTAAAACAGGAATACACACTTCTTCGGTCGCACCAGGGTAAACCGTAGATTCATAAATAACGAGGCTCCCCTGCCTCATATTTTGTCCAATTAAACGGCTGGCCGAAACAAGTGGAGCAAAATCAGGCTTATAGGCTTCATCAACGGGAGTTGGAACAGCCACAATAAAAACATTAGCCTCACTTAATTTTTTAGAATCCGCGGTAAACTCCAGAGAAGAAGCGTCACGAAATTCACTTTCTGTTACCTCATCAGCAGGATCTACACACTTCTTATAGGAAGCTACTTTTTCTTCTGACAAATCAAAACCAATAACTCTACCCAATTTCCCAAAAGCAACAGCTAAAGGTAAACCCACATAGCCAAGCCCTACTACAGCAACAATGGTTTCCTGATTATCTTTCATGGTCATGAATTCTGATAAAATTTAATTAAAAACACCTTAAAGAGGCATACCGAAACCGGCTTTCACTATCTGCTCCATTCCTGGCGGAGGAAAAGGCATAAGACTTTCCTTTCTGCTCGCAATCCGCACTAAATCATCAGGCGCCCCCAAATCAAGAAGAATTCGCTGAACTAGGCTTAAAGCCATAGAACGGTTTACAATAGTTACTAACGTCAAAAAAATCAATTTTAAGTCCAGGATGAAAGAACGATTTTTACAGTAAAAAATCCCGAGCCTGCTTTTCCAGGGGCGAATAAGCTGGTTATAAGCAAGATCGGGGTTTTGTTTATTTTCAAGAATAGCGCCCTCGTCGGCAAAAACAATAGAAGAAAAATCGGTAATTCCAGGAACAATACTTAACAGCTCATTTTCTTCCTGTGTATAAAATTTTATATCGTTCACCGTATTAGGTCGTGGCCCCACCAGCGACATATCTCCAGTAAATACATTCCATAACTGCGAAAGCTCATCTAACTTATATTTTCTAACAAATCGGCCTATAGCTGTAATACGCGGATCAGCATTCCCTGTAGAACTGCCACCCAGCGTTTCTGCATTTACAACCATAGAACGAATTTTGTACATCACGAAAGGTTTGCCGTTTTTCCCAGCACGTGTTGCCTTATAAATGGGAGAGTGGCGATCTTGTAAATAAATCGCAAACATCACAATAACAAGAAAAGGCCCCACCAGAAGCAACGCTAAACCACTAACAATAAAATCAAAAAAACGTTTAATTCTCATCATCCCCTCGAAAGCAAATGCTCTACCTTATTGGCTATGCTATCTGCTTCTAGTTTATATTGTTTTCGCAAATACTCTTGCGAACCTACCAGGGAAGAAAAACCGGCTTCCAGAGCAATTCTTTTAAACTTTTCAGGATAAATTCCCGAATCCATCAAATGCTCGGCAACGGCGCTTCCAAGCCCGCCATGCAGGGTATGTTCTTCAACAGTAACAATACCTCCTGTTTCTTTTGCGGCCCTGGTCAAAATATCTTTATCAAGAGGCTTGATGGTATGCATGGAAATAATACGCGCGTTAATACCCTTTTTGGCCAAAATATCGGCGGCTGACTGAACTTCTTTTAAAATACCTCCGCAAACAACAAAAGAAATATCGTTTCCTTCCTTTAATACCCTGGCCTTACCCAAAGTAAATACTTCGTTGGCCCGAGGCGCATCTTCGCCAAACGATTTATCTAAACGGAGATAACAGGCTCCTTCACGAAGCACAAGAGCAGAGGTCGCTTCTACGGTTTCCCACAAACCACATGGAGCAACTACAGTAATATCGGGAAGACTGCGAAGAATAGCCAGATCTTCTGTAGCATGGTGAGAAATCCCCAAAGCTCCATAGCTAAAACCTCCGCCAATAGAAACAACCTTGACGTTAGCATTATGATAACAGGCATCGTTGCGAATCTGTTCTAAACAGCGTAGTGTAGGAAAGTTTGCTATAGAATAGGTAAAAACAATTTTACCTTCCATCGCCATACCGGTTGCCAAAGCCGTCATATTTTGCTCAGCAACTCCTGCATTAATAAACTGTGACTGTAATTGAGCTCTGTAATTGTCAAAAACTCCAAAGCCCAAATCTCCCGTAATAAGAACAATACGTTTATCGGCAGAGGCCAGTTCTGTCAGCCGTTTAATAAAATAATCTCTCACTTAGTCAGTAACTCCTTTTTAGCCGCGGCAAATTCTTCACCCTGTGCAGAACGATAATGCCAAAGCACACTGTGCTCCATAAACGAAACTCCCTTACCCTTGATTGTATGGGCCAATATAACGGTTGGTTTTCCGGAAGACGCAGAAAGTCCGGAAAAAACATCAGTTAAGGCGTCATGATCATGACCATCCACTTCTTTAACCTGCCATCCAAAAGCCTTCCATTTATCAGCAAAAGGTTCTAGAGCCAGCGTTTCGGCCACAGGCGCTAAACTTTGAATTTTATTATAATCAACAATTGCTATTAAATTATCAAGCTTGTGGTGAGAAGCAAACAAAACAGCTTCCCAGTTAGATCCTTCATCGCATTCGCCGTCCGACATCATCACAAAAGTACGCCATGATTTTCCGTCCATTTTGGCAGCCTTGGCCATTCCTACACCAACTCCCAGCCCATGTCCCAGACTTCCAGTTGACAATTCAACGCCCGGAATTCCTTTATGACTCACATGGCCACTCAAATCGGAACCGTCCTGATAATGGGTTAAGAGTTTATCGGTTTTAAAAAAACCGCATTCAGCCAATGTCGCATATACCGAGGCGCCAGCATGGCCTTTACTTAAAATAAAACGATCACGATTTTCCCAGCGGGGATTTTGCGGGTCAACCTGAAGAATAGCACCATAAAGCACTGCTAAAATATCCACTTGGCTAAAACACGACCCGATATGCGAGCTATTCCCGCGACTAGTCATCTCCAGAATATCCATTCTGATTTTTTGAGCCAGATCTACAGTGTTATGATTTTTTTTCGTTATCATAATTAATCAAGAACAGCAAAACTGATATAAGGATCAAATTCCACGCGCTCGAGCTTTAAGGGAGATTTCTTAAAATGCTCTAGCATAGCCAGAGTTTCACCTGGCCATAGAGGGTTATCAAGTTCATCAAAAGCAATCACCGCTCCTTTAGGCATACGTGGAACAAAATGTTCCAAAGCTATTTTGGTAGGTTCATAAAGATCAAAATCCATAAAAAGCAAACTCACCACCAAATGAGGATTTTCCTTAACAAAAGCCGGAATGGTTTTGGTGGCATTTCCGCGAATAAGATTTGTTTTGGGAACATGTCCTAAAAAACGGGTAGAATCATGAATGGCAATCAATTCTTTTAATTCTTCATAAGAATCGGCGTGCAAATCACCATGCTTCACATGATTACTTTTGGCCGACATATCGGCTTTGGATATCTCAGGAAAACCAGCAAAAGAATCAAAACCATAAATGCGACGAGTTAAATTAACAGGCTCTAAAATAGCACTGAACTTTGACCAGCTCATTAAGCCAAAACCGCGAAAAACTCCACATTCTACAATAGAGCCTTTTACAGGCAGAACACGCTTGAAAATTTCGTAGAGTGCCAAAAAACGGGTGATATTCTGGCGACGCACATATTTGGGGAAATTCTCTATTTTTTTTCCCCACGACTCCGGATTTCTATCAAAACAGGCAGCATTTTTTTTCGCTTCGTCTTTTTCGGCAGAAGTTCTAAGCCCACCTTCTACATGAATTTGCCCTGCTTTTTTTGATTGAGAGGATTTTTTCATAGTTACTTTCTATTTTTTATAAAACTCTACTATTTTTTCACAAACATAATCCACATCGTCATCGGTCAAAGCCGTGTGCATAGGCAATAACATGTATTTTTTACTCATGGCTTCGGCGTAAGGAACATCGGTATTAAGCCCCAGCTTCTCAAACTGGTGAATAAGATGCCCCCCCCATTGAATAATTGTTTTAATACCGTTTTCTTCCAAAAAAAAGCGTAATTTTTCGCGATTTTCGGCCTCAATTTCGTAGTTTTGGTAAATATCAAAGTGGGCATCATCGGCATCAGGAGCAGGAGGTAAAAGCACTTCTTTGATGTCTTTAAGAGCATTTTGATAACGCATCGCCAAAGCGCGCCTTTTGGCAATGGCTTCGGGGTATCTTTTTAACTTAAGTAGTAAAATGGCAGCCTGGATATTGTCTAGTCGTGAATTATAGCCAAACATCCATACTTTTCCGTCGTCGCCACGACCATGATCGCGCAACAGCTTTAATATTGTAGCCACTTCATCATCGTTTGTAATTACTGCTCCTCCGTCTCCAAAACAGCCTAATGTTTTTGAGGGATAAAAGCTAAATGCTCCGGCGGCACCAAAGGTGCCGGCAAATTTATTTTTAAATTTTGAACCAAGTGCCTGACAAGAATCCTCCACAATCACCAAATTGTGATTTTGGGCTAATTTTGTAACAGGCTCCATGTTGGCGGTGCGACCGTTAAGCTGAACTGGCATAATGGCACGCGTCCGCTTGGTTATTTTACGTTTTACATCGTCCGCATCAATCAAGTGATCTCTAGCACAATCCACCAGAACGGGCTTTGCCCCCACATGATCAACGGCGGCGGCCGTTGCCACAAAGGTATGGGTAGGAACAATCACCTCATCCCCCGGTTTAATGCCCACAGCCTTAAGCGCCATCATTAAAGCCATTGTACCGTCAGCCGTTCCCAGCACATGCTTAACGCCTAAAAATTGCCCCAGCTGCTTCTCAAACTCAAAAAGCTCCTGCTGCATGATATAGGCGCCCCGGCGACATGTTTCGGTAAGCACCCGGGAATAATCCTCGTCATGCTCTTTAAAAATGTGAGGGTAATTAAAAAATGGAATATCTCTTTTTTTCATAACTTAAAATCCCGTCAAACTTTAGTAGCTGCAACATACAGCACATTTGAACACCGGCTGGGCTCATGGGAAGAAATAGCCACCGGAGGAACATACGGCGCCGTATGAATATCTATTTCTGCCGGCATAGGCAATAACTCCCCAAAAAAAATACGCTTGAGCCACTTTTTGCCCGACATCGTTTTCGGCATCAGATTAAGAGCTACAACAAGTTTTTTAATCAGGCGAATTATTTTTTGCTTTAATCCAAGAGCAGTTTCAGAGAGATTTCCCAGAAAAACACAGGAAAACCCCAAAGATTGAAGCAGGGCATTGAGTTCAACAACACCATAATAGTGAGTGGAATAAGGGCTGGGGTTAAAATCGAACAGATCTTTATTGGCTGTGGCTATCAAAACCACACCCCCGGGACGCAAAACCCGCTTGCACTCCTGAATAAACTGCTTGGCAGAAGGAAGGTAATAAATAGCTTCAAATAAAATAACAACATCCAGACTGGAATCATCAAATGGCAGATGTTCGGCATCCATTTCGGTAATAGAAATGCGGTTCCCATAATGGGCCCGCGCCTGTAAAACCAGATCGGGTGTGATATCACCGGCCCGTATACTGCGAGAGACAGAAGCCAAATAGCCAAGCCCCTGCCCCACACCACAGGCTATTTCTAAAACATCTTTATTATGACAATAACCGCCCGCCCATACATACCGTTGAACAACACGGCACAACTGAGCCTGAGACACTTTTTCACCCGCTATTTCAGTAACATTTTTAAAATTTTGCACCATAATTTATAAGCTTTGATAAACGGTTTCCTGCATCCCTTGAGGCATTAACACTTCATTAATAATTCTTTTAAAAACAACCTGGTCGTCAAATTCTTCTTTCATACGTATAAGCGATTGCCGTCCCATCTCACGACATAATTCAGGATTGGTGATGATTTTTTCAATAGCCCGTGCAAGAGCTTTTGAGTCTTGAGGAGGAACAAGATAGCCGTTTCGACCATCTTCCACCGGCCCACGACATTCGGGAGTATCTGCCGCAATAACCGGCTTGGAATAAGCCATGGCTTCCAGAAGCGCACGAGGATAGCCACCTTCCCTGTAATAAGAAGGTAAAACGGAAATATCCGATAAAGCGTATAATTCCCGCACATCTTTTCTAAAACCCAGCCATTTCAAATGAGACATGGACTCCATACCACGTATATAGGAAACAGGTACTATAGAAGGATTTGAAGGTTCTTCGGGAGCCACCAACAGAAAATAAAGATGGGGCAAAGTTTTATGCAATTGAACAGCCGCCTCGGCAAACTCCTTCACTCCTTTTTGCTCAATTAAACGGGCCACCATAATCACAATCTGGCATTCTTCTGGTATTCCCAATTCCTTGCGCATATTTTTAAGTTTAGCAGGATCAATACGCTCCATACAAAAATCGGTTAAGTCAACTGCGTTTTGAGTCATAAAAGTCTTTTCTTGAGTCACCAGACGTTGCGAAACAAAATCGGAAAGATCTCTGGGATTTGTAAACCACACTTTATGAGTAGCCAAGCACGATAGTTTATACAAAATAGTCATCAACCCCTGAAGCAGAGATTCTTTAAAAGAAGAAGGAGCATTAAAAGTTCTGCCTAGCCCGCGCACCGCCATCACTCTTAAAGGAATACCGGCAAAAAAAGCGGCAAATTGCCCATAAATATTGGGCTTGGTGGTAAAGGTAATGACCGCATCACATTTTTCTTCTCTCATCATTTTATAAAGTTTGAAAAAATAACGAAGATCACTGAGAGGCGAAATAAAACGCTTCATCGGAAGCTCCCGATGCGTGGACAAAACTTCATTTTTTAATTCTTCACGATACATATCAGCAGAAAGGCCTTCTACAACACCACCCACCGTCACCAGCTTTACTCCCGGAATTTGTTTCAAAAGACGAGAGAGTGTCTTGCAAAATAAAAGAGTGGAAAGATCATCAGGATTCACACAAAGAATCTTCATTTATATTTTCCCCACGATGCCAGCATAAAAAAAGTCCATAAGCGCTTAGCCCAGCGCTCATCATCAAGAGATGTTTGCCTGTTTACAAGAGCACTTACCTGATCACGGTCAAACATATCAAACAAAATACTGTTTTGAGACAAACAGGTATCCCTGGCCATATCATAAAGATCCTCTTTCATCCAGCGTACAAGAGGCATTTCAAAACCTCTTTTGGGGGCCGATACGATTCCGTCTGGCAAATACCGTTTGGCAATAGACCGTAAAACAGGCTTGGTATCTCCTCCCGATAGCAAATTTCTTTTATCAAGTCCGGCCACCCAATAAACCAGTTCCTGATCTAAAAAAGGAGAACGCCCCTCCAGGCCATGAGCCATGGTTGCCATATCAATTTTAGGCAGTAAACAATCAGCCATCCCCACTAAAAAATCAAAAGCCATAAACTGGGCTAACGGCGGCAAGGAAGAATAGTCGGATAATCTTTCACTTAAAACTTCACGCGTAGAGAGCTGGTTATGAAAAGAATTTTTGCCAAGAAAAGCTTTTTCTTCTTCATCAAACCCGTCAGAAGACCACAACAGATAACGAGTTTGGGCATCGGCCTGAGCTGCCCGTATAAAACGATGAAAAAAGGAATAAGCATTCCGAAAGCCCTGAGGTTGCGGCAGTATTTTTGCCAGCCCGCCCAGACTTCCTTGAGGCAACAGCTGCAGGATAAACTGAATTTTTTGAAGCCAGCGCATGGCATAGGTACGTCTGTAGCCACCAAAAAGTTCATCACTACCTTCGCCGTTAAGAACAACTTTTACATACCGTGATGCCTCCTGAGAAATGGCATAAGTAGGTACAGCGGAAGGATCGGCAAAAGGTTCATCATAAGTCCGTACTATTTGAGGCAACAAATCTCTCAAATCCGGGTCGAGCCGTATTTCGCGATGCTGCGTATGATAACGTTCGGCTACCAGACTGGCTAAATGAGATTCATCAAAACTGGAATTTCCAAAACTAACGGTAAATGTCTGCAGCGGCTGGGAAGACTGCAAAGCCGCCATAGCGGTAATTAAACCACTATCAATGCCTCCCGATAAAAATACCCCTACCGGCACATCGGCACGCAAGCGAAGTTTAATGGCTTCGTTTAAAAGACGTTCCGTTTCTTTTTCAATTTCCTGAGGCGACAAGATACGGGATGCCTCGTTCGGGAAACTCCAGTAGTTTATTTCTTCCCGCACGGTAAAATTTTCTTTAAAACATACAAGGGTACCGGGATTAATTTCTGTTATTTCTTTATAAATAGTTTGGGGGCCCACCACAAAACCAAGAGTCAAATAATCGGAAAGAGCCTGTGAGGAAAGATTTACTGATATATCAGGATATTTTAAAATTCCTTTTATTTCCGACGCAAAAACAAGACACTGATGATCCTGATAAACATACAAAGGTTTTTTACCTACCCGGTCACGACCTAGCCATAGAATTTTCTTTTTTATGTCCCAAAGAGCCACGGCAAACATCCCGCGCGCGCGCTTTAAGGTTTTTTCAATCCCCCATCGCTCCATGGCCTCCAGCAACACTTCCGTATCGGATGTTCCTCTAAACTGAACACCCATACCAGCAAGCTCTTCGCGCAATTCAACATAATTATAAATTTCCCCGTTAAAGGTGAGTACAAAGTTACCGCTCTGAGAAAGCATGGGCTGCTTCCCATCTTTGCTTAAATCAATAATGGCCAAACGGGCATGACCCAGCACCAGTTGCCCCTGGGCATCTGCCCATGTTCCATGGCCATCCGGCCCGCGATGACTGATCGCAGACACAATCGACGAAACCTTTTCTAAAAGAAAAGCGGCTTCTTTGGGGGAGTTAAGATAAATTCCGGCAATACCACACATAGTTTTAAAGTTTTAGCCTCTGTATAAACTCAATAAACTCTGGCGCCAGAGACTGTGAACCCCAAAAAGACAAATGATGCAAATCGCGAAACAGGAGTTTGCCATCAGCCACCGGGTAACAAAAATCATCAGGACACAAATTCAAGGAAGGATCCCAAAAATAAACATTCTTATTTTTTTCCATGAGTTCCGAAAGCGTTTTCAATTCGGTTTCCTGCTCCTGTACAAGTAATTTTTTAGAGGCCCTGCAGCTTTCATTGTCAGACCTGAACCACTCGGGGGCACATTGAGCCGCTGACAGGCCAAAAGAAGGCGTAGGGCCTGTAAATACAACGGAAACCCCCTTTAAGTTCACGGCAGAAACAAATGCCGATAAATCGGACATTGTTTTTTCATACACTTCCTTAGAAGACAGTTCACGTCCGTTTTCCAGATAAATACGAGACGGATTACCCCCTTCAAGAGACGAAGGTTTCTCAAAAAGGGAGCGTGCCCCGATCAGAACAATATCTCCCGGCTTTGAATTTTTAATAACCGAATCCAGAACATAATCAAAGTAATCTTTACACAGGTCGTAACGGTAGTTAATTCCTCCCACCATTTGAAAAGCACTGATTAAACGACAGTTGCTGATGGTTAATGCCGAATAACCATAACCCGTTTTTTGAGATACCGCTTCCAGCATGGGAACAAGGTGCTGGGCATGGGAATTTCCTATTAAATAAATAAATTTTTCATTTTTCTCTACGGTTGAACAACGTTCCAGCAGGTTGGGAGACAGAGCATCACGATATTCCAGATGGCAACTTCGTTGTGGTGTTTTAAGAGAAGGCGTCAGAGGTTCGTTTTCTTTGGGCCACAAATTATAATACTGAGAAACATTACCCAGATATAAACGGGAAGGAGGCAACTCATAGAGAGCATAAACGAGAACAAGACAAACAAGGCCACCGGCCATCCCCATGAGCACAACCTTCCCTCCCTTCACAGAAGCATGCCGGCAAGGCATTTCTATATAGGTGTAAGATAAATACGCAGCACTTATAAAAAGAAAACAAGCCACCACCACAGGTAAAAAATGTTCCAGATTAAAGTTCCAGCGCATGAGAACAAAAACGGGATAATGCCATAAATAAAGCGAATAAGACATGAGTCCGGCTTTAACAAACGGACCGGAACCAATGGTTTTATTCAGCGGCGAAGACGAAAATCCGGCAATAATAAAAAAAGCCGTACCCAAAACAACCAGTACATAATTCAATAAATTTCCCGGGCCTGCGTTAAAAGAAAAAAACAAAGCCACAATCAAACACAAACAGGCCGCATACTGTAAAATAATATTTATTTTTCTGCCTATAGAGGCAGCAATAGCATCCTTGTTTCTAAATAAAAGAACGCCAGTAAAAAGCTCCCAAAAGCGGGCCAGCGGATTATAAAACGCCGAAACACCGGCATGAAAGAGTAAATAAATCCAGTAGCCCAGAGATAAAAGAGCACACAGGCCGATAAGAATATCTACTTTAATCTTAGCACGAACCGACGCTATAAAAAGTCCGGCTGTTAAGATGAGAGGAAAAACAAAATAAAACTGTTCTTCTACACCTAATGACCAGGTATGAACAAAAGGATTAAGCGAAAGATCAGGGCTAAAATAATCAAAACGCGCGTATAACAGGGCCACATTACTGGCTCCTACAAGAGCTGCCGCAGCCGTTTTAAACAAGCTTCTCAATTCGGAAAATGGAATGAGTAAACAGCTTAAAATGAGGCTGATGATAATATTGACATAAAGAGCCGGAAGAATTCTTTTAATACGACGACTATAAAAAGAAAGTCCTCCCTTGAAATATCCGCTAACCAGACTCGCTTGCAACGATTGAGTCACCACAAATCCGGAAATCACAAAAAAGATATCTACTCCCAGAAACCCGTTTTTAAAAATACCGGGAAACAAATGGTATAAAATAACAAGAATAACTGCCACGGCCCGCAACCCATCAATATCGGGGCGATAATAATTTTTATTTTCAGGAATTAGTTTCAAGAATTATGTTTTCTTTTCAAGAACAAAAACAGCATCGGCGGATAACAGAGGCAAAACCATAGCGGCGCTTTTTACCTTAAATCCATGCAATTCACATTCGGCAGCAATTTGATTGAGGGGCATGGGACATGGAGCCGGCACATGGTTGCGCTTAATCCGGGACAAAACAAAATGCTTAAAACGCTGCAGGGGCGTATCTACACTACACGTAACAATAGCCAGTTTGCTTGTTAAGGCCGCAATTTCCTTTAAGGCCGCCCGTTTAATATCTAAAGGCACCCGATGAAGAAAACCCAGTGTTACCACACACGCAAATGAAGAGCGTGCAAACGGTGTTTTGGTAATATCGGCCTGGGTACAGCTTAATAATCTGCCTTGAGGATATTCTTCTTTCGCCATCGCCATCATTTCGGGAGAAATATCGCTGGCCACAATTTTGAAAGGAAAGTTGTGAAGAAGCTCGCCAAGAATACCCGTGCCGCAAGGGATATCTAAAAGCTGATCGGAAGATGTCCAAGTATACCGGCTCAATTCACGCGCAATTTTTTTATGTTCGAGCCATGTTACAAAACGGCCCCATGACCAATCTTTGGTATGGAAATTCTTATATTCCAGAGCTCGTTCCGGAGTACGATAGGCGTCTAGTGTATCTTTTTTATAATCAGTACTATTTTTCATTGAGGGAGTAGTGCGTAACTTTCAGAAACTTGTTTTTCATAAAATGATTTAACATAGATTCTGGTTGCCAAACTTTTAATTGCAGCAGGCCAGGAAAGGTAATTTAAAGAATCTAAAGCAACATACCAATGCTTAAGCTGCTCTTTAAGTAAAAAAAGATTGTAGACCGGCGATGATAAAACTCCCATTTGCTGGAAATAAGCTTTTAAAAAAGCATTCTCAGCTTTTCGGTCAGGCTCATTTAAGAAAAGCAAACGCTTATTCCCCCAATAGAGAATCCGGTAAGTCATTAAAAAACGAGCCAGATCTGCCTCATAAAAGGTCACTTTAGTTTTACCCGGATCCAGAAAATAAATAGTTTTTTCTGTATCAAGTAAAACATTTCGAATGTCAATGCCTTTAAAGGTAGGCACTTCAAAAGTTTGTGCCTTAAAATTACTAATAGATAAAATCTTCTTTAAAATACGCTCTGGCCAGGCACTTTTGCTATTCTTGGCCAATTCATGACAATAAAATTCATATTTAGACACAGAATCAGACAAACTAAAAAGACGAGAAGTAGAATGCAATTGATGAAAACGACCTAAACTTGCCCCTATTCTTCCCATCAAATCCTGTAATTGTTTACCATCCTTTATAAAACCAAAACGCCTTCGTAAATCCATACGACGGAACTGATGAATAATATCAGGAGCAAATATACGATCGGTAATAAGCGCATTATAGGCGGGAATTGTTCCGCGCAAATTAACCCAACGAACATTAAAGTGGTCCACTTTCCAATTTTGGTTCAAAAACCTCAAGCTGGCTGCTTCTTCATCACCTAATATTCGATCTTTATGATTAATAGGCAATATTTCAATATCGCTCCCTCTCATATTGTCTTTTGGAATTTTTACAAAAAAATGAAGTTCTTGTGAGGAAATGCTTAAGGGAAAGGTAAATGAAAAATAGTTTTTACTTAAAGGGCCTATGTGCACAGAATTCATATCGGCAACGCCCAGAATTTCTCTCGCCACCTGAAAGCCCAACTCCTGATAAGTTTTTTCGTTTGAACTTATAGCCATTTTTCAGCCCACATCTGAAAATTAAGCATCAACATTATTTTTTCGGCACGCCCGCCTTCGTAGCGATAAAAATTATCCATTTCTTTTTTGACTTCATGCTCATTTAAAACACCTGTTTTTTTAATTTGAGCGGAAGAAAGATAATCCTGAGCCATTGTTTTCCAGGGACCACGTAACCAGTCATAAAGAGGGATGGAAAACCCTCTTTTTGGCAAATTTAGAACTGATGGTTCAATATGAGCTTTCATCATCTGTTTTAAAATATGTTTATGGTCACCGCTTTTGTAAAGGTAGGGTAACGGCAGAGAAAAACTGAATTCAGCCAGACGGTGATCGAGCAAAGGATCACGGCATTCTAAAGAAACAGCCATTGAAGCCCGGTCTACCTTGGTTAAAATATCATCGGCCAGAAAAGTAGTGAAATCGGTACGCATCATATGATCGATAAAATCATGTTTGGATTCCAATTTTATCTCTTTCTCAAAAACCGTTCCCTCTACCATGTTCTCATGCTCCAGATTCAGCAAATCTCCTACAGAATTCATTGTCCATCCCTTTTCGTTCATAACCCGAATTAAATCGGATGGGCCACGAACACCTATAATATCCGTCGTTTTCTCATAGCGGGCTATGGTTTGAGGATTCCAGCGAGGACCTTTTGTTGTAGAGAGTGCTGCCGAGATTAAAGCCTGATATGGCAAAGCCCTTAAAAGATACTGAGCGGCCAGTCGCACAGGAAAAGGAAAACAGCGAAGACGATTATAACGTGCATTATAAGAGGGATAACTTCCGTACCCACAAAAAAGTTCGTCTCCTCCATCGGCCGAAAGAGCCACCTTCACATCTTGCCTGGCAAGACGGCACAGAATAGAGGTAGGAATACCCGATGTATCTCCAAATGGTTCATCCCATATTTCAACAAAACGTGAAAGCGCCTGCTGTGAATCGTAAGCGTTAATTGTTTTGATGGTGTGTTTTAAATCCAGACTGTTAGCAACCGCTGCGGCTTTTGTGCTTTCATCATAAAGAGGATCTTCAAATCCTATTGTGATTTGTTCCAAATCTACATTCAAACGCTTTTTAACAACCATTGCCAAAAAAGAGGAATCAACCCCTCCAGAAAGAAACATTCCCACTGGAACATCTGACACCAGACGATAGGAAAATGCACTATCACACAAAGCGGCTAATTGTTCACTCGCCTCTTCAAAAGATCCCTTAAACGAGCCTCTTTTTACAGAATCCAAACTCCAATACTGCACCAAAGAAGTTGTTCCGTTTTCCGAAATACGTAAAAAATGTCCCGCCGGAACTTTATAGGTATCCTGATAAATGGTGGTATCGCTTACCGTATAGCCAAAGCAAAAAAACTGCTGCAATCCCTTGCTTCTTAAAGTGCGAATAAATAGCGGGTGAGCATACAGTGCTTTTAATTCAGATCCGAATAAAATATTGTTTGAATTTTTTTGATAATAAAGAGGCTTTACACCCACGCGGTCTCTCACCAGACAAAGTGAACAGTTTCGCGTATCCCATACGGCAAAAGCAAACATACCAATAAACCGCTTTAAGGCTTCTTCTAAACCCCAGCAGTGAATAGCATTGACCACCACTTCGGTATCAGAATTACCAATGAAGCGATATCCTTTAGCCTCCAGATCGGGCTTGATTTCCCGAAAATTGTAAACCTCTCCGTTAAAAACAATGACAAGCGAACGATCGTGGCTCCACATAGGCTGATGACCGTTTGCAGAAAGATCAAGGATAGAAAGACGACGGTGAGCCAGCCCGATACGACCGTGATGATAAAAACCTTCATCATCGGGACCACGATGGAGGATAGCATCCGCCATCAATCGCAAATTAACAGGATCAACAGGACTTCCAAAACTTAATTCACCCGCTATTCCACACATATAGTCTTTTTCCCCATCACTCTCCAGATTTCAGAAAGCCGCTTTACCTTGTCATCAATCAGATAGTCGGCAAATACCGAACGTCTGGCTTCTTCTCCCAGCTTAGCGCGTATTTTTTCGTCAGATAGCAATAAGCGCCAGCGAGCAGCAAGGGCATCAACATCACCCGGAGCAATTAAAAAACCGTTTTCTCCGTCTTTAATCGCTTCACGCAAGCCTCCAACAGCCGAAGCCACAACAGGTTTTCCTAAAGCCATAGCTTCCAAAACTGCACGCCCAAAACCTTCCGCCAAAGAAGGATGCAATACAATATCCGCCAGACTTGCAATATTTAACGCGTCTTTTCTCCAACCCGTAAATCGCACATGTTCCAACAAACCATGTTTTTTGATTAAATCTTCCAGTTCATTCTTATAAGCACGATATTCCTCAATAACATGATCGCCTACAAAGTATAAACGCGCACGAGGAAAATCTTTTACCAGTTGTGCCAGGGCTAAAATGGCAAGATGTTGTCCTTTAGGACGATACAGCTGCGCCAGAACAACTGTATTAAGAAAACCGGAGTTGATATCGAGCTCTTTAGCCAGACCCGAGTTATCCTTATTTTCAACCTGGGATATAGTAGCAGGATCCAAACCAATTTCTAAAATCTGAATTTTCTTTTTATACCATTTCACCAGATAAGGATATCGATCATCCCTGTTTTTGGCGCAGAAAAAAAGAATTTTGGAGGCTAAAATAAAACAGACACGATCGATAAAGGGGTTAGCCAGTTCTCCCTTCACATAAAGCAAAGAAGGAATACCGGCAAGCCGTGCCCCAACACCTACACTCAGCATGGCCCGCACACAATTAGCATACACCACATTTATTTGTCGGCTCTTAAAAAAGCGGGCCAGCCGTACATTATAAAAAAACAGATCAACAGCCGATTTAATCCGGCCCAACAGACTATTTCGAAGTGCCTCTCCTCCATAACGACCCAGCATGCCGGGAGGAGGCATGACAACACATTCAATCCCTTGCGATCTGAAATAATCAAGCGCCACTCCGTCCAGGGGAGCCATCACGATAGGGGTAAAAAACCGGCGGTCCAAACGCTCCAAAATCATCTTTTGGGTTAAGAAATTACCGCCCATGCCCATAGGATAAGGCTCATAAAAAATAATTTTTATTGGATCTTCCTTTTTATTCATCACAAAAAAATAGAATCAGCGGGTTTCCCGCAAGCGCTTTAATTTTGACGGAAAAATAATTTTTAAAACTCTCATAAAAAAAGAAACCGTAAAAAAACATACCAGGGGCCTTACAATATCATTGGGAATAACACGCTCAAAAGTGCCATTTTCGATCAAATCGTTAAATAAAAGAATAAAGAAAACGATGACAGAAGGAGAATGCTTTGCAAGAAAAGAAATTTTTGGATAATATCGGGCAATAAGGCACGCCACACAAAAAACTACTATTGGAGAAAACCAATACCCAAAATAAAGATACAAAGTACCCTGAATACCCCAAGTTTCGCTATTATAATTGATCAAAGCATCATGATAAATATAATCATAAAGTTGATTAATTGTTAGTAAGTTGGAAAAAGGATCTCCCGGCATCAAATCATTAAAAATACGCATGACTGTATTCCAAGGATTAAAAGTTTCCCAAGGGGGGTGGATAAAATGATCGTTCAATATTAAAAATTGAGCCTGGAGACTGCTAAGTCGATGTAACAGCTCTGTGAGTCCAAAAAAAATTGTACTCATAATAGCATTATTCGAATCGAGTAAATTAAATCCTTTCTTTGCTGTTTCCCATATCACCTCAGGATCAGCCCCTGCCCTTAATAAAGGCCTGAGTACCTGGGCAAAAAGACCTGCAAAAATAACCAATGGTAACAATACAATAACCATCGTTATCTTTTTTAAATCATTAAAACTCAGCCTTCTTTCAAAATTAAGAAAAAACCAATAACTTGAAGCCATGACCAAAACAATAAAAACAGCCGATCGACTGCCTCCCGCACTATTGAGCAAGCAATAAGAAATGACCGGTAAAATAAGCAACCAGTTTCTTTTTTCAGATTTGTTATAGTTTAAAAGAATAAAAGCATAGAGGCAGATAAAATTGATAATATAAGGTGAAAAAAGACCATACCCGAATGAACCGGAACTTTCTCCAGTCATCATTCCTTCCCAGGCTTCGCTTGGCGATTTATAGTTTAAAAAAGTTAAAACAACCCAAATGAGCCAGAAACGCCAGTCTGCATTTAATATATAGGCATCAATTTTTTTAAAAATACGCAGAGGGAAAACAGGTTCAGTAGGCTTAGAACGCACCAGTAACGTCCCTAAAAGCCAGGCTAATAACAAAGAAAACAAGCTTATATAAACTATGCCCGCATCATGAGGATTAAAAAAGAAATTATTCAAATAAATATATTCCAGCTGTTTACCATCAAGATAAGGAAGAAATATATCAACGTAAGGGCGAATAAGATAAACTTTGAAAACATAAAATGAAATGAGTATCGTGAATAAAAAAACCCTGCCCGATAAAAACATGAGGGCGATCACAAAACACGACCCCATAAGAGCCAGACTCGCCACATAATTTTCATTAAAAAAATCATAAGCCGCAAACGGGATAGCAAAGCCGTAAAGAATAAAAAAAACTACTGCGAGCGTTCGTATTTTCATATTAAAATACTATTTATCTCCCTAGTCTCCAAAACTTAAAAACAAACAATATCCATAATTTTATTTTATAGCGGCCCCATTTTAATTGATTTAAACAAATCCTGATCTTTTCTTTTTCATCTCGCAAAAGATACAATCTACCCTGCATATAAATAAGCTCCTGACTTATTTTTTGATAACCTGATAAGGATGCCACATCGGGATTTTTCTGCAATTCATCCACGAATACTTTAAACTCATTGACCTGGCGTTCTTTTTGTTTTTGCCCTTCATTATTACCATGCAAGCGATAAAAGGCCAGAGGCTCCTGAACACTGTCCATTTTCCAGCTCATGGCTAAACGCACCGTTAAATCCATATCACCAATAACATGAAAACGTGGATCACAGCCCCTCTTTAAACTTTCAAAAGCAGTGCGACGCAAAACAAGCGTTAAAAGGCCAACAGGATAATCTAAAAGCAAGTCGTTAAGCACCCGGCCTCGGGGCAGCTTTTTTTTACGGAATATTTTTTTTACACCCGTTTCCTGCTGAACAATCCAGTAGTTACTACAAACAAAACCTACCTCAGAATCTGCTGTAAACAGAGGTATTTGTTGTTCCAGTTTACGGGGAGCCCATGTGTCATCAACATCTAAAAATGCAAAAAACTCTCCTTCTGCCTTTTTAACAGCATAATTCCGGGCTTCATAAAGAAAAGTATGTGTGGGAGCATAAAAATACTTCAGCCTGGAATCGCTATAGCTTTTAAAAATACTGGCACTCTCATCGGTAGACTGATTATCCCAAAAAATAATTTCAAAATTTTCATAAGTTTGCGCCAAAACGCTATCGATGGCCTCACGTAGATATTTTTGTCCGTTATAACAGTTCATGATAACGCTTACGAGAGGACTGTGATGACACGCAGAAGTGGAGAGTTCGGTCATACTGATTTGCTTAGTTGATCGGCCACATAGTCTATGTCGGCCGCAGAAAGGTCGGGATGAAGAGGAAGGGTTAAAAGTTCGGGGAAAAGAGATTCAGTTTGAGAGCAAGGAAGAGCTTTGGAATCATGATACAGACTTAAAAGATGGTTGGGCTGATAATGAACGCCCGTTTGAATACCTGCTGCCAAAAGTTTGTCTTGCAAAGCCTTGCGGTCTAATAATCCTTTAATGCGAACCACATAAATATGGGGAACAGCAGCGCTACTTCGCTTTAAAAGTTTTATTTTTGTATGCCCTTTAAACAATTCATCGTATCGGCTGGCCAGGGTTTGTCTTATTGCTGCCATATGAGGCATTTTTTTAAGCTGCACAAGGCCTATAGCCGCCATGATATTACTCATGTGATAACGCCAGCCCTGAAGGGTTACGTTAAATTCCCAGCTTCTCTGGCCCAAAAATCTTTTTTCGGAATCTTTTTCAACACCCAGTAAACGGGCGTCTTTTACTTTTTGTAAAATATCCACATCATCGGTAACAATACACCCGCCTTCTCCGCTAGTAATATTTTTAATGCCGTCAAAACTAAAACAGGTAATATCACCAAAACTGCCAATACGTTTCCCTTCATGAACGCTTCCAAAGGCATGAGCCGCATCTTCAATAACGCGCAACTGATGCTCACGGGCAAAGGCATAAATTTCGTCTCTGTTGCCTGACTCTCCTGCGTAATAAACGGGCATAATGGCTTTTGTTGAAGGAGTCAGTCTTTTTTGGGCATCTATTAAATCTACCAGGCAGGTATCGGGATGAATATCGCAAGCAACGGGTTTGGCACCGGTAGCCGAAATAGCCTGAAAAGACGCCACATAGGTAAGTGAAGGAACTAAAACTTCATCACCGGCCTTTAACCCACAGGCCTGAACGGCCAGATGCAGCGCCGCCGTACCATTTACCACACACACGGCGGGGCGCCCCAAAAAAGCACTTAATTCCTTTTCAAATTTCTCTACATAACTGCCCATTCCCAGATATTCGAAATCCAATACTTCCATAACCGCCTTTTTTTCTTCAGGACCTATACAGGATTTGGAGAGACGTATTATTTTTTGTGTCATGAACTATTGTTACCACTGATAGGGAATGAAAGGATCATCCACCGGTTTTACTTCGCTTTCCGAAGGATCATGCGGAATATCGGCACAATTGGCCAAAAGTGCCGGTACCGAAGAGATGCAGCTAAAACCATACCATAGTCCCGGAAGAATTTTTACGCGGGAATAAGCATCCGGTCTTCCCAGCTCTATAACCTGAAGCTGACCGTGGCTTTTGGAATGTTCGCGCGCATCATAAATCACCAGACGAATCCGTCCAACCGGAACCGCCAGATTTTGCGTTTGCTTGTGGTGACATTTCCAGGCCTTCACGGCACCCGGACGAATTTCTGAAAAATAGCATTCACCAAAGCGTGTAAATCCCTCTGCATCAGCACGTAACATATGCAAAACGGCACCACGCTCATCGGCAATTTGTCGAAGCGGGGTTAAAACAATCCCGTCTATTTGATCATGGATAGTCATTTATGGCTTTTAGTCCAAACAAGTTTTTTACTTACACCCTCTTTTTCGTAAAAAGAAATCTGATCCATGGTATGAGCATACATATCGGCATTATGCTTGTAATAAGCCTTGTACCAGTCACCAATCATGCGAATCGTATCATCGTAATTCAGATTGGGCTCCCACTTTAATTTAAGAAGTGCCTTGTCACAATTAAGCTTGAGCAAGCCAGCTTCATGAAAAGGAATATTATCTGTAATTTGGTACGCTTCCTGAGACGATTTAAAGCCCCAATGACGACCCAAATCACTCAAAAGTTCAACCACGGTACGATTTTGTTCAGCTCTAGGACCAAAATTAAATGTTTCACCATGAAGTGCATGATCTTGCAACAAGGCGTGGCCAAGAGTGAGATAACCGCTGATAGGCTCTAGCACATGCTGCCAAGGCCGTGTAGATTGAGGGCTCCTGATTTCGACAGTTTTAGATTCACTCCAGGCTCTCATGCAATCTACAACAATTCGGTCTTTAGCCCAATCTCCGCCTCCAATAACATTTCCGGCGCGCCCCACCCCAATACGCACAGGATGGTTTTTCGTAAAAAATGAATACAGGTACGATTTGATAACCAGCTCGGCTGCTCCTTTGGAACCACTGTAAACGTCCCTACCTCCCAATGCATCAGTTTCTCGATATCCCCATGGCCATTCAAGATTATCATAACATTTATCGCTAGTGACCATAATAGCAACACATGGTTTTTGTGCAAAACGTAAAGCTTCCAAAATATTCATAGTGCCCATGGCATTGGTCGTCATGGTTTCTACCGGGTTTTGATACGAAACCGATACAATGGCCTGAGCTGCCAGATGAAAAACAAAGTCGGGTTTTTCTTCTTCGATAACCTTACGAACGGTATTGAGATCTCTAACATCAGCAATAAGATGACGCATGTGTTGCGATAAATTTAATTCATCAAACATAGCCGGATGAGTAGGAATATCTTTGGAAAATCCAACAACTTCCGCGCCCAGTTTAAGTAACCAGGATGTTAGCCACCCCCCCTTAAAACCAGTGTGCCCGGTAACCAACACACGCTTATTTTTATATGCATCATTAAATATCATACACCTGCCTTTAGCCAGGGCGCTTTTCCAGTTGCCCACATTGCCTGTAAGGCTTCTTTATCTCTTACCGTATCCATACATTGCCAGTAACCAGGATGCTCATAGGCCATTAACTGGCCTTCCTGAGCCAAAGTTTCCAAAGGTGATTGTTCCAAAACGGTAGCATCATCAGTTAAGTAATCAAAAAAACCAGGTTCCAAAACAAAAAAACCTCCGTTAATCCAGCCCTCTCCCGACTGCGGTTTTTCTTTAAAGTGGGTCACTTTTCCCTTTTCCATATGAATGCCACCAAAACGCGCCGAAGGCCTGACGGCCGTAACAGTCGCCAAGCGTCCATGGGCACGATGTGCTTTTAACAAAGCAGCAATATCAACATCTGCTACTCCGTCTCCATAGGTAAGCATAAAAGTTCCATGAGCCTTCAAATGATTTTTAAGACGAAGTAAACGACCCCCTGTCATTGTGTTAGCCCCTGTATCAATCATTGATACCTGCCAATCTTCAGAGGTAGGATTTTTATAATCGACTTGTCCATTTTTTAAGTTAACCGTTAAATCGCTTTGACGAGCATGATAATGTAAAAAATAATCTTTAATAACCTCTCCCTTATAGCCTAAGGCCAAAGTAAAATCTTTAAAGCCGTAACGTTCGTATATTTTCATTACATGCCACAAAATAGGTCGTCCGCCAATTTCAACCATGGGCTTGGGTTTAATCTGGGTCTCTTCAGAAAGGCGAGTACCTAATCCACCACATAAAATAACTGTTTTCATGATCTATCCTTATAAAGGGTTTTATACATCAGCAAGAGCCTGATATCCAATACTGCTCTCCCACAAAACCTTCTTCAAAACTTGTATATCCTGCGCGATTCATGATGTCTTGGAATTCTTTTCTGGTCCTTCCCCACCCCCAAAACTGGCCACGATGGAATAAACCTGTTTTTTCCAAACACGCTCTCAGAAAAGCTTTCACTTTTCTGCCTTTAGAAATCACATGCCCTTTCATAGAGGCCGGCACATCTTCTAAAGAGCCAAAAATAAGCAGCTGTCCCTTCCCGGGAACAAGACAGGAACGAATATCTGCCAAACAACGAACCAGAGAATCGGTATCAAAAGCATATTCAACAACAGAAAGATAAACCAGGTCAAATAAAACCCTTTTCGGTAAACACTCGGGAATATAGCCCAACAGTTTATGATCATCCCCAAATTCAGAACCAACCCATTTCCATGCATGAGGGGTCACATCGTGCACATACAAATCAACACCCGTATTAAGGGAGCGAATATAATGCTCCATGAAACCCAAACCACAACCCACAGAAAGAACCTTCCCTGTTTTGCACTTTTTAATAACAAAATCGGCGCATGCTTCTTTCACCCCACGCCACGACTGTGATATCTCATTCCAATTCTGGTATCTTTTAAAAAATTCTATATAAAATTTGGAATAAAAATCGCTATCAGCCAAATTTTGGGATGAGATAACAGCAAAATCGGAAAACTGGATTCCCTGCCATTCATTTTGAAACATCTTATACATATTTATGAGTCAAAAAAACTATATGGACAATGACTGTAAAAAAATATTTAAGTTGGCATCATTAACAGGACTAAACCCTGTCATAACACGAGTACGAATGAGATTAAAGGCGGTTTTAAATTCATCTTTTCGGGTCACAAAAACTTCCATAATACGCCCCGAAATTTCGTTCTCTTCAAGAGCCCGCAAAACAGGAAACTCATCCTGCAGAATATCCAGATAATTTTCCATCACCCCAAGCTCACTCCTTAAAGGCAAAAGAACACATCCTGCCAACACGACATCATAAACTCCGGCTGTTCCCAAAGCAACGCAACAAGACACTTCTTTCATTTCATCATATATTTCTCCATCCGCCCAGCGCCAGCCCTCCGGCAAAGAAACAAGACCGGCCAATTCCAAAACAGATTCTCTACCCGTCATAGGATGTGGTTTAACCGTTACCGGCACATTTAAGGAAGAAAGCAAGGGCGCCTGAGACACCATTTTGTGTAAAATTTCAGAGCTTAGGTCATTATCCAAAGACAGTAAAATCAAAAGTCCTTTCTTCTTTATATCATCAGGCTCTTGTAAAAATTGCTGTCTTAAAGCAGGACCTGCTAGCACACGTTCTGCCGGGACTCCCTGTTTTAAAAAAACTTCTTTTCCTATATTTCCGTTTGTTACCACAACATCTGGGTTCATAATAGAAACCCACTCGCTGGGCAGCGACCAGAAAGCTAAAAAATCTCTCGAAGCTACAGAGTGATTATACCCCACAAACTTTACCGATTTCAGATGACCTTTAAGTGCATGAACCTGAACATGTTCCGGGGGCATGCCCTCATAAACATCCAGAAGAGTGAGATGCTCAAAATTTTGTGCCCAACGTTTTAAAGCAGGCCCATAAAGCCAAAAACGAACTTGAGCCATAGAAACTAGTTGTTCAAAGCGCTCACGGCAAACAAGCGCTCCAATGTGCACTCTGTTTAAAACAGGATTCATTTTTACAAAAACGGAACGTATATGGTTAAAAAAACTCTTCACATAATCCGTACATGTTAAGTAATCGGCAGGAACAACAGTGTCATTTTGACGTAGAAAACGATAAACCTCAAATAAGGGTTTACGGACATTATAAAGCCAGGGCAAAAAATAAACCTGTTTTCCTTGTTTCTTAATCCATGAGGGAAACATTGCAAAATAACGATCCACAATACTGCCATCAGCTTTGAAGGCCTTATCATCAAGACATTGATGAACAAGGACTGCTCGTCCGGCAGGATTTTTCTGAGGAGTTCTTGTTTTTCTTGCAAACCAGGCATGTTTTACAGCATGAAACACTTCTCTCACTACATTAACCCCAGTACGGTAAATAAACCTGGAAATATCTTTAAAAGTTCCTCTCCAAGTTAAAATGCTTTTGCTTACGGTATAAGTGAGTCTTAAATTTTCCTTAAAAAACTTCAATAAGAACGTGTCTTCACACACAATAAGTATCTTATCGACAGAAAGGCATTTCTTTTTTAGTTGCTCGTTTAAAGCACACAACTGACAAAAATGGATGAATAAAAGAGCAACCATATTGTTTCTGCCCGCCACATGCGACATCCACCAGTACAGTGAATCCTTATTAGCCTGGCGCTGCGCCTCAACCCATTTTAAAAATTCACCCCTATTTTCTTCAAATTTATCTCGAATTCCCTTTGATAATGACACCCTCTGACCACCAATGCGCGCTTCACAATACTTCATACGCGTATAACGGGTACCAACATATATCCATACACCACTCCATTTTATTGGAGCATCGGCATGGCATAAAATAACTTTCATTTAGACGGAGTGTAAATCAGGAACGGCATTATTATTTAAGCCTTCAATAGCAGCACGACCCATTGCTAAAATGGCTTCCCAAGCACTGCCTCCCAGATGAGGTGTAGCAAAAAAATTGGGAAGCTTAAGAAGTTCCTGATCCTGTGGAGGCTCGATATGAAACACGTCAAAGGCCGCAGCTGCCATTTTTTTTTTAGTGAGCATTTCTTTTAAAAAAACTTCATCCACCAAACCACCTCTGGCTGCATTAATCAGGATGGCCTCCGGCTTCATAAGTGAAAGATGTTGTTTATCCAGCATCCCGCGTGTTGTCTCATCAAGAGGAACGTGCAGAGTAACAATATCGGCAGAAGATAAAAGAAATTTTAAATCCACTTTTTTAATTCCATGTTCTTTATAAAAATCGGCATAATCCCTAATATCATAAACCAGAATTTCGCAATTAAACGGCTTGAGTAAATAAACCAGATCTTTGCCGATATGGCCGCAGCCAATAATACCCACTTTTTTGCCCGTTAATTGCCCGCCAATATGCTGCCGCCAGGTACCGTTTAAAACTTCCTGATGGGCCAAAGGCAAATGGCGCAACATCATAATGGCAAAGGCAATAACAAGTTCGGAAACGGAACGTTTATTAACGCCTCCTATCCATCCCAAACTCTTGCCATGAGCCTTCATCGCTTTCATATCAATCATATCCAAACCCACACCGTATTTACTAATCACTTTAAGTTCAGGAAGGCGGGATAAAACAGATTCGTCAATAGTCTCAAGTGCGGTAATGGCTTTTTCATATCCTTTTAAAAATTCCACCAGGCTGTCTCCGTTTAATGAAAGTCCCGCATCATTAAACTTGGCCTCAGGATAATGGGCCAAAAGTTCTGCACGCAATACAGGATTATTGGAAAAAGATCGGGAACAAACGGCAACTTTTGTAGAAGAACTCATTGAGAAATACTTGCGAGGGATTCTCGACATTGAATTTTAAAAAGATCGTCAGGCTTCACCTGAACACGCTCAATAGCAGCATCGGTTCCTACAGGAAAAATTAATCCCAGCATGGTGCTGGTATTTTTTTTGTCTTTCATGAGAGCAGACAATAAAGCATCAAAAGAAACTTCTGTTTTAGAAAACGCATGATAATTTTCTTTTAAAATACCATGCATGCGTTCATATTCACCGGCAGGCATCAATCCACGTTTTACCGAAATAAAATTAGCCATATCCATACCCATAGTTACAGCAATACCGTGAGGTACGGCATAACGCGTAGCCGATTCAACCGCATGCCCAAAACTGTGCCCGTAATTAAAAATATTGCGTATTCCCCGGTCAAATTCATCCTGTTCAATAAATCTTTTTTTAATCAAAAGAGCTTCCCGGATATATTTTAGTAAAATTTTCCGGTCGGCAAACAAGGCTTTAAAATCGGCAGCCAGGTTATTAAAAGACTTCTTCCCATCAATGGCATGAACTTTAATAATTTCACCCACGCCTGAATGAATATCTTTCTTTTCAAGAGTATCTAAAAATTGTGTATTAATAAAAATCTGATCGGGAGGATTAAAAGTACCTAGAATATTTTTAGTATCGCCAAGATTAATAGAACTTTTTGAACCAATACAGGAATCGGCCTGTGCCAACAATGTTGTGGGAACAAAACGCCAGCGAAGACCACGCAATAAGGTACTGGCAATAAAACAGGTAATGTCTTGAATAATTCCGCCACCGATAGCAACAAGCATATGATCGCGGCGCACTTTGTTAGCAACCAACTTTTTAAAAACGGGAATAATCTGCTCCAGCGATTTATTGTCTTCAATAGCTTCTATAATAATCAGATTGGGATGTTTTAATATTGGGGCAAGTTCATCCTTATATAAGCGAGCTACATTGGCATCGATTAAAAAATGAGGTTCACCCTCTAGCAAAGGATCAATACCTAGAGATAAGAGATTATGAAAAAGAACCGAATAAACCCCTTTGTAAGATTTAACGTTGATTATTTCAGACACGGGTAAAGCCCCCATCTATGGCAATATTCTGACCCGATAAATAGGTATTTTCTTCACTGGAAAGCCAAAGTACCAAGCGCGCAATTTCATCTGTCTGTCCAAACCGGGCCGCCGGAATGGATGGAAGAATAGCTTTCACTCCTGCATCTCCTAACACCCGGCGCGTCAACTCAGTATCAATAAAACCTGGCGAGATACAATTGGCCACAATACCGTCTGCAGCATGCTCTGCAGCCAAAGCCGTAGTTAGACCGTCCAGTGCAAATTTACTGGAAGAATAAGACGCTCTTTGAGCCTTACTAATTTTTCCCCAAATAGAAGAAAGGTTCACAATACGACCCCACTTTTTCTTTTTCATCGAAGGGAGAGCCGCACGACACAACATGAAAGGAGCAAACACATTAACCTGCTGGATTAATAAAAATTCTTCGGGAGTAATATCGACAAATGGAGCTATTTTATTAATACCTGCATTGTTAATCAAAATATCGGGTGCACATTGGTTTACAAAATCAGCGCATTTCTGAATTTGGTCCCGATCACTAAAATCAGCACTCACCCATTCCTGGCATATAGCTGCATCACCCTGTCCTGCTTTTGTATGAGTTCCAATAACATAGGCCCCCTCAGCTCTAAACGCCAGCGCCATAGCTTTTCCAATGCCACGAGAAGCGCCAGTAACCAGTACTTTTTTTCCCGAAAAACGCATTACACCTTGCCTTTTTGCAGCTTACATTGAAACCAGTGTGCCAAAACATGGTTCATAATCAGATGAGCATCTTCAACAGGACCATAGTCACCTTTTATGGTGGGGGCATGAATCACCACATCGCACATATTTTTTAATTTACCACCGTCAAAACCTAAAAATCCGATAACACGCCCACCGTGAGATTTTACCCATTCAACAGCATTCACCACATTGGGTGAATTGCCACTGGCCGAAATCACCAGCAATCTGTCTCCTGGTTTGTAATGTATTTTTAACTGGCTGGTGAACAGATTTTCATACCCCACATCATTAGCAATGGCCGTAATCACAGAACTGTTGTCCGTTAACGCAAACAATTTAAAGGGTTTGTCTACCCCTGTTTTTTTAATGATATCAAAACCAATATCATTAGCCATGGTTGTAGCCGTTGCCGCCGATCCACCATTGCCCGCTACAAATATAGTCCTGCCCTCATTTCTGGCGGTTTCCAGTTCAGCCTCCAAAGCCACCATTGAAGCAATATCCATTCCATCCAAAACGGCTTTTAAATAGTTAAAATATTTTTTAGCAAACTGTCCGATGTTTTCATCGGATTTAAATAAATTATTTACGTTATTCATAACTCAATCCTCTTTTATTTTTTATATACATCACTCAAAACATTTGGATCAGGAATCTGGTAAGTTTTACGCCAAACAGGATCAGAATAATAAATATTATAAACCAGCTGCATGGTACGCAAGGCATCTTCAGATGTTCCACTCTGCACAGGCTTATCATGTAAAATAGAGTCGGCAAAAGAAATGATTTCCTCATCCCAAGAAGGATCTCGATTATAACGAGTAATCTGTTCTTTAGGATCACCACGATCATTATCTGGATCGGCGTGTATTACCGTTAAGGTTTCATCACCATAACTTTTTGTTCCCGACAAAATACCACCTAAAGTAAGGCTGCCTTTTTGCAAATTAATATCTAAATGAAATCGGTGCCTCCACTGAGTGGCAGATGAGCTGAGCATGCCCACAACGCCATCAGGTGTACGCATCAGTGCATAAGCATTATCTTCTACGTCATATCCCCAATGACTGTTAGAAACAAAACTATGAACTTCACTAAAATCTCCTCCAAAAAGCCTCATCAAATCCACCATATGGATTCCTTGATCGAGTAATACTCCTCCACCTGCAATAGCACGTTTGGTACGCCAGTCTGACTGGTTAAAGGTAACAAGCTTGGCTTTACCATACAAACCGCGCATGTTGATAACACGACCCAATTGACCTGATCTGAGTATCTTTAAAGCATCCTGAACCGAATCGTGATAACGATGGTTAAACCCATACATCAGCTTAAGACGGGGATTCTTTTTTTCATAAGTTCTTACCCGCACAATATCGTCAACATTGCGTCCGGGCGGCTTTTCACAAAAAACATGGAGGTTACATTCAAGACCTGCAATCGTCACCTCTGCAGCAATATCATTAGTTAAACAAACTATTAAAACATCCAGTTTTTCCTGAAGTAATTGCTTGTAGTCTTGATGATAACGAACACCGTTCTCCAGAGTACCCGACCCGTTAAACGTACGATCGCAAACGGCTACCACTTCCATTTGAGGATGGCGGTCGATACAATCTTTACGCCGTTTTCCCACCACTCCAAATCCGGCTATCCCAACACGTAATGTAGATTTTTTAATAATCATTTTGAAAACTCATGATACCAGCCAAGGGCAGTTTCAAAACCGTCTCTTAAAACAGCGCTATCGCAACGGTAGGACACAAAACGAAAACCGGAATCCAGAAGAAGTTTTAAATATTCTTTATCACGGGCAACAGACCCCGCTACCAGGCCATGACTTTCAATTATAGACACCTGATCGCGCAAAGCCCCCAACACTTTAGGATGGGTTAAATCGCCGGGAACACCATACACCTGAGAGAGATCATAGACCCCCAGATAAATCATATCTAAATGAGGAACTTTGGCGATTTCGGGAATATTACGAATTCCTTCTTCGCCTTCAACAAGAACACCTACAAACATTTGTTCATTGGCATGAGCCATTTTTTTTGCCAGATCACGATCTGAGTATCCGTGATTACGTGTGAAAGGCGACAATCCACGGTCTCCTTCGGGAGCATATTTACAGGCTCTCACAAAAGTCTCTGCCTGCTTGGCGGTTGCCACCTGAGACATCATCACATTTTGAACGCCAATTTCTAAAGCATGAAGAATATGATGAGGCTGAGGATCGCTTAAGCGGATAATAGGAGTACACCCTCCCACTTCGGAGGCATAAATTTCTCTTTCGGCCGTCTCAAAACTCATCGGGCCGTGCTCCATATCAATAATAACAAAATCCAGATCGGTTTCGGCAATCACATTCACAACCGAAGGCGAAGACAACATGGACCAGGTTCCAAAAACACGTCCACCCGATTTTAACTTTGCTTTAAGCTTATTTGTGTATTTCATTTTTTCTTCCCATATTGCTGGTAAAAAGGATCTTGGCTCATAGCGGCTTCAGCTTCTTGCCTGTCTTTTTCAGTGTCTACCGAAATACTTTGAAAGGGGGAACGAATTGCTCTCACTTTTACACCATGCTCAATCGCTCTTAATAATTCGATGGATTCAACACGTTCATAAGGCATCATTGCCATATCTTCAAAGGCCATCAAAAACTTTTTACGAAAAGGCATAATGGCCACTTGTTTAAGACGAGGCCCTATCTCATTACGTGTATTCGACGGAACAGGTGAGCGTGTCATAAATAAAATATCATTGTATTTATCTACCAACACCTTAACCTCATTCGGATCCAGCCATTCCTGTTCATTTGCATCGGCTACTAATGTTCCTAACTGAACAGCTTTATCCTTCAACAAAGGCTCAACAGCCAAATTGATCATATCCGGATGCACAAGAGGTTCATCACCCTGCACCACCACCACAATATCATCATCATCTAAATCAAGTTGTTTACAAGCTTCGGCAACACGCAAGCCGGGTCTCGAAATATCGGGGTCTGTCATAAGAAATTTACCCCCAAAACCCAACACCGCATCACGAACAATGTCGTCACATCCGGCTACAAATACTTCATCTACTTTATCGGCCAATAATGAACGCTTGTAGACATGTTCCACCATGGGCATATTCAAAATTTTACACAGGGGTTTTCCAGGGAAACGTGAGGCCCCCATACGGGCAGGAATACCAATAACAACTTTCATAATTCTCCTTTAAAAACCATTTTTAACCAATTCTTCCTTAACCCATCCCGACATGATTTCAATGCCCTTTTCCAAAGTAACAGAAGGGTTCCAGCCTAAATCACTGCGAATAAGAGAAGAGTCGCCGTATATTCCAAACTGGTCTCGGCGTGTGGGATCGCCGTAAGTAATAGGGTATTCGGCCATATCACGCCCCCATGCTTTAATAATAGCCTGGAGCAACTCGCGAACATAGGTTTGACGACCCGTTGAAATATTATAAATTTTCCCGTAAGCCTTCTCATTCATACAACGCATAAAGGCGTCAACCACATCAGCTACAAAAACAAAGTCACGAAACCGCTCTAATGATCCACGAATGAAAAGAGGCTGGTTTTTGGCCACATAGGCCATGTAAATACTCACCATGCCCTGCATCAGGTTTTGCATATCCTGCAAAGGACCATAAACGTTAAAGAGCCTCAAACAGGTCGTGTTAACTCCAAAATTTTGATAGATAGCGCACAAATACTCCGATGAAATTTTACCAACAGCATAGGGGGATGGAGGTTTAATAGCAGCACTTTCACTTACCGGTAGACTGTCAGGTTCACCATATACATTCATAGAACTGGCAAAAATAAGTTGCTTTACTTTCTTTTGGAGACACCAGTTTAATAAGGTCATCGTAGACAAACCATTGGCTTTTAAATCGTAAAGAGGACGTTCAAAAGATAATTCCTGCCCCACGTGAGAGGCTAAGTGAAAAACAACATCAACAGGCTCAGCCGGCATCTCCAGAATGGCATCATCCCTTCCCAAATCGAGCCATAAAAAACGGGCTTTTTCCGGAACATTAGATCGGCGTCCGGAAGATAAATTATCAATAACAAGAACATCCCAGCCTTCATCAAGAAGGCGTCGGGTAAGATGGGATCCGATAAAACCGGCACCCCCGGTTACGATAGCTGATTTATTTTTTTGCATGTTGTTTCCTAAATTTCAATAGTGGCAAAAACCATATCAGAATAGCCGTTTTCTTCAAGAAACTTAAAGTACTGCTTATTACAGTTATTAAGGAAAGCATTGAAGTTTTGTTCCACTTTTTTGGGCAAATCTGCCTTTAAAGAACCTTGGGGCAATGTAGCTTGCATGCAGTCCCAGCGGCTTGGCTGAGGTTTTTTTAAGAAAGTCCAATTTAAATTGTTAATTAAACTTGTTGACTGAAAAGGATACATCTTAACGATCTTATATCCGGCTTTTTCACACACACGGGATAAAGTTTCAGGTTTAAAATAATAGAGATGAGGCTCCTGATAGTAAAAATTACGATAAGGCTCCACATCAAATATCCAGACTAAAGGATCCATCAAATTAGGGATTTCAAGATGAATGCGCCCTCCAGGCTTTATAAAGGATTTAAGTCCCTTTAAAAACTGGATCGGATCAGCCGCATGTTCTAAAACATGGAACAAACAGACATGATCATAATATCCTTTAGGCAAATCACTCTCTTCAAAAGGCAGGGAGCTAGTAGGGATATTTCTTACTTCCTTGGCATAAGCTGCTTCACGCGCACTTAATTCAATACCTTGCACTTCAGTCACCTGGGGGCGTAGAGCTGTTAAAAAATATCCTGTACCACTTCCTATTTCTAAAACACGATCTGTTTTCTTGATATAAGGAAGCACTTTTTCAAGACGGCTAGCCTGAACAGGCAAAAACGATTCAAAAAGACTATCGAGCTGGCTTTTAACGTCCGAATAATAATCCTTTGAATACTGCTCCTTGTAAAACTCATTGAGTTTAGCCGCGTAGTGCGTAGCTCCCTGTATTCTGGCTAATCCGCAATCGGTGCATTCAACAACCGTTCCAGGACGATCGTGGCGTAACTTGGTGGATAAAACCCGGTATTTTTCACTATGACATAAAACACATGTATCATTCATAAAACTATCTCCCTTTTAAAAAAAATGGATTAGTCAATTCTCCCAAACCTTCAACACGGGCCGTATAAATATCACCATGATTAATGAATCGCATGCCCACTGTATCTGGCGGGTTGCCGGTTAAAACGATATCCCATGGCTCTAAAGTAATCCAGGTAGAAAGCCAGGATAAAATACGAGGCCATTGCCATACTTGTTGTGAAGAACGCCCCCGGCGAATAACCTCTCCATTTTGAACAGCCTCAATAATACAATCACGAGTATCAAAATCGGTATCTATCCAAGGACCAATAGGACAAAAAGTATCCGGGGCTTTGGAACGAGCCAAATGATGATCGCGCCCCTCAATATTTTCAACCGACGCATCGTTCCCAATGGTAAAACCCAAAACAAAATCACGAACATCAACAGGATTAATATTACGCATACGACGGCGTATCACTACACCCAATTCGGCTTCTCCCCACCAAGGCAAATCGGGAAATGGATTAATAACAGGATCTCCAGGATTACAAATACTACTACCAGGCTTAATAAATACCATTGGCTCTTTCATATTGGGCGAGTAATGATCAATCCCAGGAAAATTAATCGCCATACACACTATCTTAGAGGGCAAACATGGTGCCAATAGCTTAACTTCTTTAAGAGAACAAAGCCTATTTCCCTCTTTAGCCGACCCATCTAAAACATCACCTTTTAACTCATAAATATCTTCATTATTAATTATGCCCAATTGAGGAACTACACTATTCTTTATCTGATATCTGATAATTCTCATAATCTTACCTTTAGAGAACGCATTTCTTTCAAAAAAACTTGGTGGAAGCAATCAACATTATTCATTACATTTATAAAACAACTTTTTTTCATGGGTAGTATTTAAAATATTGGCATCATTCAAAATCAGCATCTTTTCTCTTTTTGAAATTATGTATATTGATGGACCCATTGTTCTAATTCAATTTCCCATAAATGCTCCCAGTCGGTAGAAAAATTGGCATAATTCTTAATAAATGCCAAACGAGCTTTCTGTACATCGGGCCTTTGCCACCAAACCTGTGGGTCTTGCGCTATATTTTTTACAAACTGAGCAGCATCGTGACCGCTATTATGCAAAATACCCACGGCATACAAATCTGCAATATAAGGCTGCACGGAGGGTCGAAAAGCATACATTTCCTTTTCAAAAAAACAGATTGTAGGAATATTCATGGCAAGCGTCTCCAACCATGCCGTTCCCAGATAATTATGAATCACCAAACTTGATTGAGCATACGATACAGGACCAGTCAATGTCGTATCATCCAATTCTACATGGCTACTGGCATTTTTTAATTTTTCCATTAAATTCCATCCATAATCGTTAAAGTAAGGCCTTATTTTAAGGTTTTTTACAAATTTCGTCTCGCGTACAAAATCTAATGTATTGTCAATCATACCTTCGGTTGTGCCAGGTAATCCTGCAAAATGAATACGAAATACATAAGAAGGCATTACTAAAAGATTAAGTAAAATTTTACCCTTTGTTTTTATATAATAGAAAGCATTGGGCATCTGTAAACATAAGGGTTTTACTTTTTTATCTTCAGACATCCAACCTGCAGAATAAAAGCAATCCGCTATCCTTATTTCATAATTTTCACTAGGCTCGATTAATCCAATACCATAAGCACCACCATGCTGATGATTAAGCACCTTCGTTCCTTCTTTTCGCCAATCTGCAAGAAGTGTTTTAAAAAGCACATGACCATGGAGGCCATCGGCAGTGAAAACCACCTTAGGCCTAGGCAAATCAAGAGCTTTAGCTTTCTTAGAGTACGAAACAAAACCTTCTAAATATATAAAAGGTATATAAAGAGGTACTAAAGCCCACAATACATCGGAAAAGCTTGTTAAAGGGCCAGATTGAGATTGAACATTGCGCCAGACACTATCGATTTTAGCAAAAACATGAATAGGATAAAGATAATCATCCTGCCTGGCCCAAGAAGACCATTTTTTAAGAACCTTAAGCCAATGTATACGACTACACCTAAAATATGGGCGCGAAAAAACAAATGGGGCATTTTTGCCACCAACAAGTTGTGTAACAAATCGCAAAATATTCCGCTTTAATCGTGTCTTTAAATTAGCTTTTCCATAAACCATACTCTCCACATTAAATGCAAAAACTTCATTTTTCCCTGTCATTACAAGTTTTTGCACAAGGAAACGTAACTGTTCGTTAAAACGGGATGAATTTACATTTACATACTGGAAATCTTGGCAATCTGCAAATATGGGCAGAGTGATTGTATCAAATTGGAGTGGAAAATCATTACCGCGAATAACTTCTTGATAAGAAGCATACACAATGTGACTAAAATTCATCAGCCATTCACCGCAAATCACATCATAATAATCTACAGATTTATCCAAACCATGATAACTGTTTAATAAATCTGTCAAACGAGTTAAAAGAACATGCTGCTGCGGCTCTAAAAACTGTAGAGCCTGAGTAATTTCAGCCCTATCCCATTTAATAGAATTGAAACAAACGCTCGGAGATGTTTTTAGGTTGAGATTAAATTTCATTCTTGCGTTAAGAAACGATTAAAAAAACCAACTGAAATAATTAGGATGTAGGAAAAGACTCACTTGATAAAATAAGAGTAACACGACCTGCCATAGTAGACAAATCAAGAGGGCAATCGGAATCAATAGCGTGAACACCATGCACTGCCTGAGCATCGTGAATATAAATATCCCCCGGCTGAGAAAAATCATCGATTAAAATTTCTTCACCAGTTTTTCTTTTATAATAAACTCCACCCGCTTTGTAATCAATCCCTTTTCGGGTCACAGACATACCAATATTGAAAATACCATCGTTATTATAGGCATCAAAATGCTCATTCATAAATCCTCCACCTACAGGATAATGGAGTATCTTGGGAAACTCATAATACTTGGTACCATTTAAAGTATACATCCCGTCTGAGTAAGCAACCTTACGCTCGGTTAAAATATCTCTGAGTTGCTGGAGAACTTTAAAACACCAGGAAAACGTATCGTCCGGATTCCAAAAAAAACGTGTAAACATCCGACTAAGCCTTGCATTACATTGAGAATAATCTCCACAATCCACACGCTGAAAGTTTTTCATACGCTCTACAATAGGGCCGCTTCGGCGTAGATCTTCAGAAGATTTAAAGTAAGAATAGTGCTTCTTGTATTCGGAAATAACTTCTTCAGGATTAAATACACCGCGAATGACGCAAAAACCAATTTCTTTAAGCAATGTTTGAATGATTTGCCTCTTTTGAGGCAAATCATTCAAACCTTTTACATTCACTAAAAAATCCAAGTTTTGTGTTACCATGATTCAATCAGGCTTTTTTCAATCTAAAAAGATAATACGCGTGGTCAATCTCCGGATTACCTTCGATGCCTTCGTAATATGCTTTCAAGAACTCAGGATACACCTTTTTGCAAAGGTATGTCTTAAAAGAAGCTCTGTCTTCAGCAGAAATTTTGCTCTTGGTGTGCTCAATAAGACTTGGAATAAAGACGCGTTGAGCAATATCCTGAAAAAAGAAAATCAACTTGTTAACAGTAGGAATAACTTCGAGCGTTTCAAATTTATAATCGGAGAAAAATGCCTTCCAATCAGCTACACTACGCGAATAACGGCTAGTTAAAGCGCGTCGACCACCATCCATGGCTTCAAAAACTTGCTTAAGTGGTTTTTCACGCAATTCTTCAGCTAGCTTCTTGGTAAGATGCATTCCATGAAGATGTTCCGAAGGAAGAACCACCAAGAACTCACCGTTTTTCTTTAAAACGCGTTGAACAGTGGCTGTTGCAGCATTAATATCACTTGCCCAGTAAAAAGCAAAAAGTGAAATAACTTTATCAAACCGATCGGCTTGCAAATTATTTTTTTCAAAAGAGCCTTCAATAATTTCATCATAAAAGCCAAGAGATTGGGCAACCTTTATATGATGATCCTTTAATTCCAAACCACAAGCAATGCGGCGTTCAGGTTTTACCTGAAGAGCCTTAACTACATCAGGTGTATCATAAATATCGCCAGACTGATTTTCTCCAATTTTCTGATTTTCAGATTTAGCTGTGGTAAACCTGTCATAGTCAATAGGAAGTCTAGCTCCCAACATAAGAGCCGTAAAAATACCATCACCACAACCAAAGTCTAACACTACATCCTCAGGTTTTAATCTCTTATAAACATTGTAAGCAGCAAATGCATCCCAAGGGATATCAAAGGGCTTTAACCAATATAAATCAGCAAATGTATCCAACAACTCGAGCAGTTTTGGGTCGTTGTATGATGTTTGTTTGTTACTCATATTTTCTCCTATGATTAAGTTCCTACTTGTTGTTTACGATTAATATAATTTTCAATCAATATCGTACGTCCATCTACTTGTGCCTGTTCGGCAACTTCCATTTTACGAGGATAAAAGCACTTACGGCATACTGGTACTTCCTGAAAACCGTTCTCACGTGCATGCAATGTACGTACACGATTTAATTTTTCACCATGCCATATTTCATAAATAGTCTGATTAAGTGCATTCCCGATAATTTCCTGACCATATTCATCGCTATTGCACATCATTGCTTCTCCTGTGGACGAAACAAATACACGCTGATAAATCTGAGGGCAAGAAAAGTTTTTTTCATAAACGATATCGGAATCAGCGTCATTCCCCAAATAATCGATAAGTGGGTTAAAAGCTACCAGATCAGACGCTTCTTTCATGGTAGAATAAAAAAGCTGTGGATTTTTACGGATAGCTGGCCAAACGCCCTGTACCTTAATTGTAGGCTTAGATAACCCATGGGCACGTTTATATTCCATAATATTTTTTAGCTTTAAAAGAGTTTCCTCATATTTAAGAGGGGCACGAATTCGGTTATAATCCTCCCCCACTCCGTCAAAAGAAACTGTTATCCAATCGGCACCAGCTTTCACAAGCTCTTCAAAAAAAGGCAACTCCAATTTCCATCCGTTAGTTAAAAATGAAACCTCTTTAACACCTTTATCTTTTGCATAACGAACAGCATCTACAAATTTTTTATGCAAAGTAGATTCGCCTCTCCAGCTTAATCTCACAGCTGGAACCTTTCCTGCAATTTCATCCACCACCTTGGTAAAAAGCTCCCATTTCATTAACTTGCGGCTAACAGTCTCTTTGAAATGATCGGTTGTGGTATAACACATGGGACATTTTAAGTTACACGAAGAAGCCAATTCAATGTCTACTAATAAAGGGTATTCACGCACTTCCTTCTTTGCAGGAAGAGCCTCCCAGTCAGAACGGTAACGGGCATATTCTAATTCCCAGCCCTCACTCATTTTACGATTAAATTCTTCGGATCTTTCATTGGTATCAAGGTTATAATGACCTTTGTTCAACTGGACTGTTTTACCATCATCGGTAGATAGCTCGTCACGAAATTGATTTACTTTTGCCATAATATAACCTCTTTAAAACTTCTTCTCTTTACAGTTTTTTTACTAATATACTTATTTATTCTTGTAAACTTGATAATAAGACTTGAGATTACCGCCAAAACTCAACTTGAACCAACCTCTATTGGGGCTATTAACCCCTTCCAAATCAACTTCTTTGACATGATGATTTTGAGACAAATTCTTAAAGGCGCCCCAATGTGCCAAAGTTCCTTGCCATAATTCAGAGTGCTCCGGGTGACCAGCTCCAAAAAGATAGTAGGCTCTTTTACTGTCCCATGCGTAAAATACCGTGTAAACAATAACCCCCTGGCTATTAACAACTTCATATAGAGCACCTCGACCAGCTGCAATCAACTGGTCTATAACACGCGCCATGCGAACTAATTTATCTTCGGAGGAAGGGTCCCCTTGTCTCACCATTAAATCACGATAATAACCAACTAATAGCTGACTGTTTTTTCCCAACTGAACAGTTCCTCCCTGCTTGTGGGCCTGGCGAATATGACGCTGCCGTAACGTATCCATGGCAAGAAAAGCAGCCGAAGATTCATCGGCAACGCCCTGGCCCAGTTCAGAAACATCTACATAAGTGGTGTAGCGAAGATCGAGAGTAAATTTATTATTCTTGTCCGATTCGTGATAACAGTGCCAGATAAAAGGACGCAAATCTTCAAATTGAGGCGCTAAAGCCAGCTCAATGGTTTCAAACTGGGAAGTTAGACGCTGAATAATAAATTCTGTTAATTCAAACTGTTCAAAACGTAAACGAACCTGCTTTTTGGTTTCTTCATTTAAAAAAAGAATACCATTATGAATAACCAGATCATCCAAAACACAGTTATTATCCTGCTGCCCTTTTACTACACAGACTCCCGCCTTGATATGCTCTCCCTGTTTAACAAGATATAACTGATGACGAACGCCGGCCGCCTCTAAAAAGAAGCGCTCGCAAAATAAATTGCTTTGAGGAGACAATTGAATAACCTGATCCCATTCTTCGGGGCCGGGGTTAGCAATCCACTGATATTTATCTTCAGACAAGGGTCAGCACTCCTTTTCCTCTTAATCGTTCAATAATGGGCAGTAAAGCTTCTGAACCCACACCGAGTTCAACAGCAATATCATCAACAGACTTACGGCCATCGCACAGAAAAAGAAGCCATAAAATCAAATCGAGTTCAGAACGCCCTCCAAGTTCAGGTCTCTGAGCTCCTCCCTTGGAGGGATAAAGATCATGCTTGGATAGCATCACCTCGCCACAAGGAATAGTATTTTTATAAATACGACGGGCTTCCAGTTTTTTAATAAGATTGCAGTACAGCTCAAATGTTTCAAATATTTGGGAACCTGTCACAAAAGATAAATTATCAAGCGAACTATGATACTGAGGATATTCGTAATAACGGTCTTTACACAGGGTCACGCAATTAATTTTAAAACCTTGCGTGGAATATTGTCTTTCATCACTACCATGAATATCGAACGGATAAGTTTTAAATGTTTTACCAGCTTCTTTAAAAACCGATTCAACCAGTCGATTAATGGGATGTTCTTTATTCCAGGCCTGTTTATAACCCACATCCCCCTGCCCTCCCACGGTTGTTACCACCAGACCAATATCAATATGCTTCATTTTGGCTTCGTTCAAAAAAGAATAGGCAATGGCACCCAATGTTTCGGGAACAAAAACAATACGGTAAGACCAATAACTGTTTTTAAAATTTCTAAGATGTTGAGCTAAAAACGCGGTTAAAATTACTCCGCTCAAACTGTCATTGGCCATGGAAGGATGACAAATGTAACACGAAATAAGAATTTCCTGCTTTGATTTTCCGGGAATAAGACATTCGCCATACGTTAAAGACCCGGGCTTTAAACTGCTATCGATTGATACTGAAAAAGGTCCCTGACTTGTCTTTAAAGCGGCATATTGATCGTGGGTCACACAAAAGCCCCATTCTTCACGATAATATGTAGTACGATAGGGAATCGCATTGGGTAAATGAGGATGACGATGCAAGTGAGGCTCAAGCTCTTCCCAGCTCAAGGTTTTTTGAACGGGAATACTATAGCTCATCACATGCAGATTATTTTCTTTAAAATCGGCAATGCGCGTTCCATCAGGCAAACCAATAAAAGCACCGCGAATATCCCATTCGGGCGGAACAACCCAATCGTAAGTTTTTGTTCCTGAGGGAATTTCTTTTACATCTATAGGAGTAATTTCATTTAAAATACGAAGAGTCTCACGATTACCAGAACCTGTTAAACTGCGACAAATAGGAAACAATTTTTTCAGATAACGGTCTATTTCAACACTTAAAGTCTGACTAAATTCCATATTTTAGCGAATATTCTCGTCCTGTTTTAAAGCCCAATTCACAATCTCAAAAGCCGGCGTATCAAGCCCAATTCCTGCATTGACTGCGCTTTCCAATTTCAATAGATCTTCAGGAGTGTCAACATCAAAACGAAGATGGGGATAAGATAGCCCCGCAGGGGCGGGAACAGAAAGCATGCGATATTTTTGAATATGATCCCATAAATAAAGAGTCACATGTTCACGATAGCGCAAGTCTCGTGCAATATCTGCAATCTGACGCAAAATTTTTAAATCGATAATTTCGGCACCAAAACCATCGGCATACCCACTATTCATTCTATTTTGATGGTTACAAGCATAATCACAAGGATTAGCCAGGTAAAAATCAATCAGCCTGTCAATTTCAACGCCATCAATAAAAGGGTTATCAGCGCATACTCTAACAATCTGATTGGACTGAGTAAGTTGGGATGCATTTAAAAAACGTCCTAATACATCTTGCTCATTCCCCCTGAAAACTTTAACACCCAAATTACTTGCTACATCAGCAAGAGGATCATCGGATGACAACTCGGATGTCGCCAAAATAATATCATCCAGCTTAGAAGCTCGCTTTACACGATGAATCACCCATTCAATAATAGGAAAGGCCCCTAGAGGGGCCAGCATCTTTCCCGGAAAACGTACAGAGCTCATCCGGGCCTGAATAATAGCAACCGTTCTTTTTTTAGCGGGATTTTGTAACAATATCACTCCACTGCAAAACGTCATCCGCTTTTATATCTCGCAGCGCGCTTCCTCCGATAACTTCATCCCAATGAATAGGACTCACACCTGTACCAGGTCTTTTGTATGTCAAATCGGATTCAGTAAATTTATGACCTTTAGAAATATCACGTGCCGCCACAATACTCCTCCGGGCATTTAAACGAGAAATACCTTCGGTGGTAATAGGGCTTTTATGTTCAGCGTTACCCAATAAGACATGGACACGCTTGGCAAGACTTACAAAACGCTTCAAATCATTTACATCCATAGCATGATAATGATCATTGCCGATTAAAGTTTTATCATGCGTAAAATGCTTTTCAATCACAACAGCACCCAATAAATACGCGGAAACAAGGGATGTCATGGCATCATCAGGCAAAGTATGATCGGAATAACCAATCAAATGATCTGGATAGGCTCTTTGCAAACCCTTAATCATCCGGAGATGGGCATTGGCATTCTCAGTGGGGTAATTTAAAATACAATGTAGCAATAAAATATCTTTAGCTCCAGCACGGGTTAGCGTTTCAACGGCAATATCAATTTCTCCTAAAGTTGCCGCCCCCGTTGAGAGAAGTACAGGCTTTTTTTTGGAGGCAATGCGACGCAA
This sequence comes from bacterium, assembly GCA_019695305.1. NCBI lineage: Bacteria > bacterium. The sequence goes on along the minus strand of JAIBAG010000004.1, from coordinate 77,373 downwards.
AAAAGGAATATTGGTTAAATCTGCTGAGGCAATTTTAAAAAAAGGCATGAGAGGATCTAAAAACTCAACAGAAGCGTCATCAAAAGGGGTAGATAAAAAATCAATCCCCACATTGCGACAATGAGCTGCTAATTCTACATAATCTTCGGGGCTAAAATTATCGTATTTTTTAAAAAGCTGATGTTGGCTCAAGGTGGGTTCTTTGGTTGTATCCCAATAAGCCGGGGAATGTTTGGAAGCAAGAGTATCAGCCTTATAGCTTTGAAACTTTGCAGCATCAGCCCCGCCCTCTTTGGTCAGTTCAATAAGTCGCTTGGCCTGTTCTAGTGAACCTTCATGATTCACACCAATTTCAGCAATAACATAGGGGAGACTATCGTTTGATAATATTTTATTTCCGAGTTTAATTGATATCATTTTAAACATCCTTGCCCATGCTTTTTTATAAGATTATCCCGATGTAAATTCATCGCTTCTACATTATTAGTAATATTATTGCTATGACGACGATAACGATATAACGGCAGTTCTAAACGATGAATTTTATACTTTTTCTCAAAGCGAATACGGAGATCACGATCTTCATGAAGTAAAAAAGTTTCATCATACAATCCAATATCAATAAGTTGTTCTGTTCGAAACATAACACCACAGGCAATCGGATCTTCAAGACAATTTTTGCGGGCTATTACTTCTTCACGATCATCTACCAGCAGATAATCACAGGCTACAGCATCCATATGAAGATTATGAGAGAGAAAAAGACTCAAAATTCTTAAAAATTCGGCATTAATATAGTCATCAGAATCAACGCGAACCAGATAAGGTGCATTTGAGGCACGAATGCCACGATTTAAAGATGCCGGCAAGCCCAGATTAGTTTCATTTTTTACCAGAGTAATATCGTCGTGAAAAAGTTCTAAGGCATAAGAAGTGCGATCCTGACTTCCATCATCAATAACAATAATCTCATAATCTTCACGCGGAAAATTTTGCGCTAGAATAGAACGCAAACAACGACCAATGTATTTTTCCTGATTATGAACAGGAACAAGCACCGAAATTTTTGGAATTTTTTTCATACTTTTTCTTTCAAAACCTGGGATAAGGCCGTTCTTACGGCTTGCGGCATGTTTTCATTCATTTTAACAATTACCGGCAACGACACACAACGCTCTAAATGAGCGCGGGACTGGGAAAAATCATGGTTTAAGTCGCCCCCATGAGCCTTAACCAATTGAGGCATATGATTCCATGTTCCTGCAAAATGCCATGTTGTTGCTTCGGGCAGTATTTTTGTGGATATTTTTTGTGCTAATAATGCATGGCGACAATTTAGGGCTGTTGTCTTATCTGACACACTAAAAACAAGCGCATCTGCTGTTTCATAAGCATGCTCAGGAACTTCACGAGGAGAGATGCCGGGTAAATCACTAATGGCGTTCCACAAACGATCCCGATTGACACGCTGAGCTTCAATAACAGAAGATAATTTTTTTAACTGGGCAAGACCAACCGCCCCCTGCAGCTCCATCATTCTAAAATTAAATCCGCTACCGGCACGGGTATCTTCCCAGCGCGGAACTGCAGGATTATTTTCATGACCGTGGTCATGCCAGGCCGCGGCTCGCTGATAGTGTTTAGAATTATTAAAAACAATCATCCCACCTTCACCCGTTGTCATCGTTTTGGCAAAGTCAAAACTAAAAGTTCCTATATCACCCCAAGTACCTAAATATTTCCCTGCCAATTTTCCACCGCAACCCCAAGCGGTATCTTCAATAAGAATTAATCCATATTTTTGGCAAATTTCTTTTATTTTTGTGAGATAAGCTGGAGTTCCCAGCATGTGAACAGCTATAACGGCACGCGTACGCTTATTGATTCTCTTCTCTAAATCTTCAGGGTCTAAATTTAAAGTTTTGTCGATTTCAGCACACACAGGAGTGGCACCCGATTCAATAATAGCTTCAACCGTTGCTACAAAAGTAAAACTCTGCGTAATCACTTCGTCACCAGGACCTATGCCCAAAGAAGCCAGGGCAACACGTAAGGCAGCCGTACCTGAAGTAACCGCCAAAGCATGAGGCACTTGCATATAACGGGCAAAAGCCGTTTCAAATTCCTTTACCTTGTAACAATCACCTCTCAGCTGATCAAAACCGTGGCGAAAAAGAACACCCCCACGCGCAAAAACATCATTCACTTCGTTTTGTTCTTCAATTCCTATAACTTCAAATCCGGGCAAGCTAACCTCTTTTCAAGCCAACAGGCTTACATTTTTTTAAAAAGCGATACAACCTTGTCGTACGTCAGAATATCGCGATAATTTTCACCCAAAGCATTGGTTAACGGTTTTTGATGAATAAGCGTTGCATTATACAGGGCTTTGTATTGTTCATCGGTTAAGTTGCGAGCCACACCTTCTGGAACCGATACATTCTGGCGTTCGGCCATTTTCCAAAACTCATCATAAGCTTCGGGATAAAACTCGCTCATGGCACGCATCACAATACAGTTGGCCACACAGTGATGGAGATCCAGAACAACGCTTAAGCCTGCAGAAAAAGGATGAACCACTCCTACGTAACTGGTCGCAATGGCACAACCTCCCAAATAAGCGGCAACCATCAAGCGCTCACGCGACTTAGCATCCATCATGTCATCGTTTAAAAAAACCTGACGGCACAGATTAATAGTTTCACGCGAATACGCATCTCCCACAGCATTACGATAAGAACCCGACAAAGCTTCTACACAATGAATATAGGCATCCATACCCGTATAAAAATACTGGTTACGGGGAACTGTCACTGTTAGTTCGGGATCTAAAATCACATGATCAAAAACAGTGTAATCGCTGTTCATGCCCAGCTTAAGACCTGTTTTGGTATTGGTCATCACACAGGTACGGGTAGCTTCAGCTCCGGTACCCGAAATTGTAGGAATTCCTATTTTATGAACCGCCGGCACCTTCACTAAATCCCAGCCCTGATATTGTTCGGCTATACCTCCATTGGTTAAAAGATTGGCTATCGCCTTGGCGGTATCCAGCGTAATTCCTCCACCTAAGCCCACAATGGTTGCAGGATTTGAAAAACCATCCGCAATTAAACGAGCTACTTCCTGATCAATTTTATCGGTTTTAGGTTCATGATCAGTGGGTACAAACACAACGCAATCTTGAGTCTGAATATCCAAATGACTTAAAACTTCTTTTTTATCTTTAAAAAACTGATCGATAATAAAAACAACTTTGCCTCCTGCCTCTTTAGAACGGGCACGGCGAGTGGCAAGATGCTTGGGAAGTTCTGCAACAGAGCCGGCGCCAAAGTTAAAGCTGCCAACGTTTTTAACAAGTTTTATTCCGGTTTCGAGAATTGAAGGGGCCATATTAAAATTATCCTGCTATATTTTTTTGAAACAAACTTTGCTCATTAACAAAATGATCGTAAAGACCGGTATCTGCTATCTGGCCTTTTTCAAGCTTCACAATCAAATCACAATGCTTAAGAGTGGTAAGCCTGTGAGCCACAATAAAAAGCGTTTTCCCTTTTAGTGCATCAACGGCTGTCATCACTTCTTTTTCTGTTTTAGTATCCAGGGCACTAGTCGCTTCGTCCAGTATCAATACAGGAGGGTCACGATAAAGGGCACGGGCAATTCCAATTCTCTGACACTGTCCTCCCGATAAACGAACCCCTCTTTCACCCACAATAGTATTTAAACCTTCTGGCAAACTACGTACAAACTCATCCAACTGGGCGGCCTTAATCGCTTTTTCTATAGCCGCCTCATCAATTTCATCATTTTTTAAACCAAAGGCTACATTGTTTTTAATTGTATCATCCGTCAAATAAATATTTTGAGGCACATACCCTATTTGATCCTGCCAATCTCGTATATTAGACTGTATATCCAAACCATCCACCATTATTTTTCCACTGATGGGCGTTAACAAACCCAAAATCAAATCAACAAAAGTGCTCTTGCCGGCACCGCTACCACCTATAATTCCAATACAGGAACCTTTTTTAACAGTCATGTTTACATTTTGTAAAACAACATGACTGGATTCGGGATAAATGTAACTTATATTTTCCAGTTTGATGTCATGAGCAAAAGACAATTTCCCGGAAGATACAGCAGGAGGAATAGTTTTAAATTCTTTGAGGCTGGTATATAAAACATTAATAACAGGATAAGAAAAACGTAAACTCTGTATCGTATTTAAAATTCTGTTTACGGAAGGCATTAAACGAAAAGCAGCGGCAGCAAATAAACCCATAGTAGGCAAAAGAGACGTCATGGGCTTTCCCTGAACCAGCATTGTGAAACCAATTAATACGAGTCCCACAACAGCTAAAAACTCCAGCCATAACCGGGGAAGAGACTGCAAGGTATATTGTTTCTTGCCCACATCGGCATTGCCCACATTATGAACTGCGTATTGGGATAAAAAAGAATCTTCCCTTCCCAGTATTTTAACATCCTTTACACCGTTTAATCCCTCCTGAAGATGCTGAATGCGAAGGCCGTCATGAAACTGTCTGGCCTCTCCCCAACGCGATATGCGTGACCGGGTAAAAGCATGAAAAACATACACAGCCAGACCCAGCACACTCACCACCCAAAGTGCACCAATGGGCTCAACGTAAACAAGTAGAACGGCAATACCCAGCACCACAAAAATTTCGGTTAAAAGGGTAATCCCCATATTCATCACATTAAAAGTAAAATGATTGGTTTCGTTAATAACATTCCGAATAAGTTCGGAAGAATTACGTTGTAGATGAAACGTATAAGGCTGGCGTAAATATCCGGAAAAAAGCTCCTGAGAAAGACTGGCCTGTACTCTGTATGCAAAACCGGATTGATACCAGGATAAAAAAGCGAGAAACCCTGCTTTAACGGCATAGACAACCAATAATGAAACTAGCCCGATAACAACAAGCTCGGTCTGACTCCCGGCCCCTTTAATGAAAGGCTGAAAAAAAGAAATTTTAGCCACCTGACTCGGATCAACCATAACAGCCAAGGCCGGAATAATTAACCCCACCCCCAAAGTCTCCAACATCATGCCAATCAGTATAAGAAAAATAAGTGTTGGCTTTATTTTTCTATTAGGCGCTTGAAGTAAGAATAATATTTTTTTTAAAATAGAAGGTTGCAATTCTTAGGCTACCGCCACTCTATCGAATGATAGAAATAAAAAAGTTGAATAATAACAGGAAAATACATTAAGGAGTGCTTTCTATAAGTTAATTAAGTATAAAACGTCAATAAAATATTATACGACCGACATTACTCAAGATATGTATAGAAAAGCCAAAAAAACTAAGTTGGCTGGACATCTACCCTCCTTTAATAACACTCAGCACCTTCCTGGTGATCGTATACTGAATTAGAGGAAATTGTTATATTTTGTGATCGGCTTACATATATACCACAATTATGAGGCTGACTTTGAGAGCTACTATAAATTATGTTACTAGTGATAGAAATAGAATCAGCTTCAAGAACACCTATTCCAGAATAGCCACTGTTAAATATTATGTTGTTATCAAGAGTAACAAGTCTATCTATAGGACTGATATCGCTACCTCTACCCCAAGAACCAATACCTCCAATGCCATAGGCGCTGGAATTAGCTATAGTGTTATTTGATACTTCAACATTGAGATTGTCATCGCAAAAATATACACCATCTGCACCTGAAAAAATAATAGTATTGTTATCAATAATATTATTTCTGGCACTGCCCAAGTGAATACCGTCATTTTTACTTCCAATAATTTTGCTGTTCGTTACAGTAACATCTTCATTGGCGATCAAAGTTATTCCTTCATAACCCGCATCGCTAATTTCTACGTTATCAATAGTAACATCTGTCGAATGAGAAACCACTATACCTGCAAGATACCATGATTGTATTCCTGCATCATTTTTATTTCCATCTATCATTAAATCTCGAATGGCAATGTTATTTGATGAATCAATGGTCATCACAGGAAACGTGCTTGATATAACAGAATTTTGAGAAACAAAAAAAGAATCATTTATATTTCTAACCAGAAATATTTCATTTCCAACAACATGATCTATCTTACCCAAAAAGTTTTTGTAGCCCTCAGTAGAAGTATCATCTCGTAAAAAAAAATTTCCACCAGCTTGAAATAGAGTCCCATTTTCAACAGAGATAGAACCATCCCCCAAAATAGCATCTCGTGTTAAAAAGCTAGAATTGCCCGAAGTAGCCTTTAGCATTGTTTGGTCTTCAACACCTACAATAGTGATATTATCATCGGAAATTCTTAATTGACCTGAAATAACATATTCACCACTATCTAGTTCAATAGTACCACCATTAATGCTTAATGAATCGATCGCCTGTCGAATAGCCCATTTGTTTAAAGCAGGATTTGCATCTGAAGCTTCTGCTCCCCACCATTCGGGATAAACAGGATTAAGCGTGGTCTCATTGTTTATTTTTATATCATAAATATTTTCAAAAATGTGACATCTACAAGCATAAACACTACCCTCTACAACAAGAGCTATATCGCCCGATAAATTAATGCTGTCATCTTCGGGAACTGTCAGGTCTCCGTGCACAGTAACTAAATTGTTATTAATTTCAATTTCTGTACCCTCATCAACAAATTGAGATAATTCATCATTAATAACTTGGTCATCGTAATAAAAGTTATCGGAAGGAATAAAGAAACTACTGTAGTCTTCACTAGAAGAAGGAGATTCTGACGTTGTTGATTTATTTGAAGAGCAACTCACATTTAAAAAAAACACTACCAATAAAAGTCGCATTACATTGCCAAGAATTAGCAAAAAAAAATTTTTCATGATTTAAAAACTACTGTAGCCAATCAAATAAATCAACTTATACTAAATTTTGTGGCCATTATTTCAGTTTTTCGCAAGAAAAACAGATAATCAAAGAAAATAAGCAGGATAGCATCTACTGATGATAACACTGAATTTATGCTTTATTTTGCCTATTTTTTGAGCTAAGTACATTATTACGATACTATTAAACGAGGATTTTTTTGTTCTACCATAAAAATAAAATAACCACCTTTATCCGTCGCTTTATCAAACCCATTCTCTTTGTTTGTGATTGCGTTTCTGTTTGCATCGCTTGGGCAATGGCACTCTATATTTATACATTAAACACCCATACCACTCCTGACTTTATAAAAATTTTCATGCAAACAGTCCCCTTATTTTTGGGTGTTAACATGGTTCTTTTTCATGCCATGGGACTATACAGAGTCATTTTACGCTATGCTAGCTTTCTCTTTGCAATAACTCTTATTAAAACGGTCTCCATAGGCGCTCTATTATCTTCTTTTTTGGTAATTTTTATTAACTCGTCTGAATTCCCGATCAATATTTTTATTAATTATTGGTTTTTCTCGTTGAGTCTTGTGAGCCTGAGTCGATTTTTCCCCCGATACTACACTGAAAGTACTCTTAAGTTTACCGAAGGAGAAAAAAACATTCTCATCTATGGTGCAGGAGATGTAGGTGACGCTTTAGCTCGCAGTCTGATGAGAGAAAAGCACATTTATAACGTTATTGGCTTTATTGATGATAATCAGCGCAAAGTAGGACTTAAAGTTCATAACATCCCTGTACTAGGAACCCATAATCAATTAGCCAAACTCGTAGCTGATTATGAAATTTCTGAACTCATAGTCGCTATCAGCAAATTTAGACCTGAATCTTTGCGAGAACTAGTTAAAGAATGCCGTAAAATGCGTGTTATCTGCCGTATAGCTCCCACCTTACCGGGAATGATCAAACAAGATGTTCATATTAAAAACATAGACATTGCCGATCTCTTAAAAAGAAATCCGGAAGATTTGGACGAGCGCCAAATTGAACGTTTTATAAAAGACAAAAAAGTGCTCATTACTGGCGCCGCGGGCTCTATTGGATCAGAGTTAGTCAGACAGGTTATCCGATTTAACGCTTCGCGCGTGATTTTGCTTGATAATTCCGAGTACGGCCTCTACAAAATGGAAGAAGCTCTTCGCGAAAGTTATCCTAACCAAAATCTTAACTTACGCTATACCTTACTCGATCTTAATAACCGTCATGGCATAAATGCACTTATACAGGAAGAAAAACCTGATCTCATTTTGCATGCCGCGGCGTTTAAACATGTACCCATGATTGAATACAACCCCTTCATTGGTGTGATTAACAATGTTAGAGGGACCATTAATCTTGTTAATGCTGCCCAGCATTACAACATCGAAAAGTTTGTATTAATATCAACCGATAAAGCGGTACGTCCTACTAACGTAATGGGTGCCACTAAGCGTATTTGTGAGCTTTACATCCAAAATCTAAACTTAAGATCTAATACCGAATTCGTAGCTGTGCGTTTTGGCAATGTTTTAGGGTCATCAGGTAGCGTTATCCCTAAATTTTTAAAGCAAATTAATGCTGGCGGGCCCGTTACTGTTACTCATCCTGATGTAGTACGCTATTTTATGCTTATTCAAGAAGCTGTTGAATTAACTCTTCAAGCCGCTTCTATTGGTCACGGCGGTGAAATTTTTATTTTAAATATGGGTAACCCCGTTAAAATTAAAGAAATGGCTGAAGACCTTATCTTTCTGGCAGGAAAAGAACCATATAAAGATATTGATATTGTTTGCACGGGTTTACGTCCGGGGGAAAAACTGTTTGAAGAACTATTGATTGATGAAAGCGAAAAGAAAACTCAGTACGAAAATATCACCATCGGAAAAACAACTATTCTCGATTGGGAAGAACTTAAAACAAAAGTAGACATGCTGATTGAAACTGCTAAAACATTTAACCGTGATGAACTACTGTTACGAATCAAAGATATCGTAACTGAGTTTAACCATAAAGACTTGCCCGAAGAATCTCAAACTAGCAATGTGGTGCCACTTACCCCGCGGCATTAAATATCTTTTATTTCCCAAAACTAATTTTAAGTCCTGAACTCAAAAGAAAATTATGCCTTGAGACAGATGTAGAATTAAAATTACTGACATGTTCATAACCCAACCCAGTATTAAGTGCGATTTTTTTAGAAACTTTAAAATCGCCATCAAGCCTGGTACCAATTCTTTTTTCAGCAGCTGTATCTAGTGTTACTACAAATTCTGAGCTGGGTGTTTTAAGCCATAGATTATTATCGCGATTTTGATAGTAAAGAGAAGCGCGTAAACGCGTCTTATCACAGGGATGATAATATAACTTGCCCGAAACACTGTAAGCATCCGACCCAAGCTCATCGCCAAGTATTTGTTTATTTAAAGTATAACCCGAAACAAAAACACCATGGCGATAAAAAATTGGTGCCATATAACGAAACTCGGCACGAGCCGACAACTTGCCCTTGTTATCTATACGAGGAATGTATAAGCCACCCAGATAACTCCAGTTAGTTTTAAACCTACTAAAAAAAGCATCGTCCGACATCATTTCAAAATAAAGAGAAGCTCCTCGCAGTGAAGACGGAAAATTGATACGTCCATCAAAACCATATATTCTATTTGATAAATTTTCGTTCTGAATACCCGACGTTGATAAAAATCCCCCACGGGAAGCAAAAAATTCCCCAAATACCTCTCCGGGTGAAATTTCGGGTCCGTTCTTTCCACCCATAATCAAAGCTTGCGATATACCTAATTCAAAAAAAGATGCAGGCTTGAGTGTAAATTTAAGTCCAGTAAAAAAAGGTTGGTCCGCAAAATCCTCGGAGCCTAAATTAGCCACAAAAAGAGAAGGTTTAAACAAACCCAAATACTTAAACACCCATGGGAAATAAAAAGGATGATCGGCAGTAAGCATCATCATATCCAAAGGACGAGCGTTCTTAGAAAGGAGAAGTCCGCCGTTTTCACCTTGGCCCCAAATCACTTCATCTCTACCTATGGTCACTGAAAAATTTTTGTAACCGCTTTTTAAATAAAGGCGAGTAGGAATTAAATTAAAATCATCGTTTATCGAATTTCGCGGGAATAAAGATTCAATCCCTATTTTAGAATCAAGAATAAGATAACGACTATCGCCTCCCCAGCTTGTTAAATCTAAGGAGTATTGAGCACCGTCTACATAATGTTTTCCGTTTTGATTGGCGACTAGAGGATTTACACGAGCATCAATTTGACCTACACCGTTGGTTGCTAAAACATTCCGCCATGGGCTGTCTAAAAAAGTAACGTTTACCTCTAGTGAGTCAAACGGATGAAATTGAAACGGTTTGGAACTGGGTCTAAAACGTTCGTTCAAATGATCAATCAATTCAGAAGCATAATCTTTTCTTCGATCACAGCGCTCACGTTTCGCGCCTTCAAACTTATCACAAAGAGCTTCAGAATTCTCCTGTGCTTCTTTCAACATACGTCTGATTTGCTCTTCGCTCCACGGCCGCTGACCAATAATGGCTTTTTTAACCAAACCATGAGCAATTAAAGTATCGATATCGTGATAAACGGGGTCGGAAACAGGAATATTGCGCGTTATCACCGTTTCCGATGCAAAACCAAGAAAAGGAAACAAAAAAAGAAAAAGAAAGATTTTTTTATTCATTATTATTCTACGCTCCAGGTTGTACCGCCAGCACCGTCTTTTAAAACGATTCCTTTGGCAGCAAGCTCATCTCGAATAGCATCCGATTTGGCCCAGTCTTTATTTTTACGCGCCTCGAGGCGTTCGTTAATTTTTTGATTGATCCAGTCTTCCGTAATTCCCTTGGTGGCTAACGCTTTAATATTTTCTCCCAACAAAAACGCGACCGCGTTCGAACCAAAAATACCCAGCACCTGATGCACGGTTTGCACTACATTTAAAAAATCGGCACACGTTTTTTCGGATGGAATTTTCTTTTCGTCTAAAATACGGTTCCATTCGCGAATGGCTTCAAACAAAAGACCCAACACACGCGCTGTGTTAAAATCGTCATCCATAGCCTCAGTAAAACCGGTGGATAACTTTTGATTAAGCTCGTCCAAAGCAGGAACGGCTACACGTTTAGCAGATTGAGGAATGGTTTGAATACGCGCCAAACCGGTATACCAGCGGAGTAACGACTGGCGTGTAGCCTCGATATTATCTTCGGTATAGTCAAGAGGGGAACGATAATGGGCCGCCAAAATAAAAAGACGAATTACTTCGGGGTGTAATGTTTTAAGTAATTTATGAATCGTTAAAAAATTCCCCAGCGACTTACTCATTTTTTCGGAATTAATATTGATAAACCCGTTATGAATCCAATAGCGCGCAAATTTTTTGCCCGTAGCGCCTTCGGATTGAGCAATTTCGTTTTCGTGATGAGGGAACATAAGATCGCGTCCGCCACCATGAATATCAAAACTTTCACCCAAATACTTAATACTCATGGCCGAGCATTCGATATGCCAACCTGGGCGTCCCTTACCCCAAGGCGAATCCCAGTGAGGCTCTCCCGGCTTTACCCCTTTCCATAAAGCAAAATCCAAAGGGTCTTTTTTCTTTTCATCTATTTCAATACGCGCACCCGATTCCAGCTCATCAATTTTTTTGCCCGAAAGCTTGCCGTAATCTTTCTTTTCGCGTACGGCATAAAACACATCACTACCACCGGCATAAGCCATCTTTTTTGAAATCAGTGTTTCAATCAACTGCTGCATCTCGGCAATATGCTCGGTAGCTTTCGGTTCTACCGAGGGGCGCTTATTGCCCAACGCATCCATATCGCGGTAAAAAGCCGCAATATAACGCTTGGCAACTTCCTTCCAATCGCTACCTTCTTTAATGGCCTTGTTGATAATTTTATCGTCAACATCCGTAAAATTACGTACGTAATTAACATCAAAACCTTTGTGCAAAAGATAGCGATACACCATGTCGAAGGTGATTACCGCACGCGCATGCCCCAAATGACATTCGTCATAAACCGTCACGCCGCACACATACATACCTACTTTACCCGGGGTGGCTGGAACAAATTCTTCCTTATCTTTAGAAAGTGTATTGTAAATGTATAAACTCATAATGTTGTAACAAGAACAACGGCCGATGCCGACATGCCCTCGCCCGTACCTGTAAATCCCATACCTTCTTCGGTAGTGGCTTTAATATTCACCGCATCTTCAGAAAGATTGAGAAGGGAGGCGATGTTTTTTCTCATCTGGTTTTTATATTCTTTTAATTTGGGAGCTTGAGCCACCACCGTGGCATCCACATTGGCGGGTTTATAGCCCTGACTAGCTACTTTTTTGACGATATCGGCCAAGAGAATTTTAGAATCGATATCTTTATACTGTTTATCCTGATCCGAAAAATGCTCGCCCAAATCTCCAAGACCAGCTGCTCCCAACAGCGCATCGCCGATCGCATGCAAGAGCACATCGGCATCGGAATGGCCCAAAAGTCCTTTTTCGTAAGGGATGGTGACACCGCCAATGATAAGCTTACGCCCTTCTACAAGACGATGCACATCGTAGCCCTGTCCAATTTTTAAATTTGTTCCCATCATTTGCTCTGCCTGCGCCAAATCATCCGGCGTGGTCACTTTTATATTTCTTTTTTCGCCTGCTACCACATAAACCGGAAAACCGGCCTCTTCAACCAAAAAAGCCTCGTCGGTAGCCAGTGTATTGAGATTGGGTTTTTTGGCATAAACCGCGTTTAAAACAGAAGCCTTAAAGCCCTGCGGGGTTTGAACAGCCTGCAGCAAACGGCGATCGATTGTTTTCCCTACTTTTTCTTCATTAACTTCTTTGATTGTATCCGAAACGGGCAATGCCGGAATAACAGCGCCCTTTGCAAGTGTTGCTTCAGCTACTTTTTTAATGAGATCCGTTGATACAAGAGGACGAACGGCATCATGCACAAGAACAACATCGTCTTGTGTAGCACCGGCTTGAATAAAGCCTTTATAAACCGACTCGGCCCGTGTAGCACCACCCTGCGTTAGAACAATGCGAGGATCAAAAGTTTGAGCAGATAACGCTTTCAACTCATCAGCCGGCAAACACACGATAATTTTTGTAAAAAGATTTGCGTTTAAAAAAGCACCCAACGTATGCTCAAGAAGAGTTTTGCCACGCAGAGTTAAAAATTGCTTTTTGGTAGAGGCCCCAAAACGCACTCCACTACCAGCCGCCGGGATAATGGCAAACGTGTTACCCATTGATAAAATTCCTCAAAATATCTTTTCCGGCAGTAGTAAGAATAGACTCAGGATGAAACTGTACACCCTCAATGGGCAAAGTTTTATGACGCACACCCATAATAATGCCATCTTCGGTCCAGGCCGATACTTCAAGATCTGCCGGGAGAGTTTCTTTTTTAATGATGAGCGAATGATAACGTGTGGCCGTAAAAGGATTGGGCAAATCTTTAAAGATAGTTTTACCGTCATGAAAAATTTCGGAGGTTTTCCCATGCATAATCTGCGGCGCACGGATGACATCGCCACCCAAGGCTTCGCCAATGGATTGATGCCCTAAACAAACACCTAAGATGGGATATTTCCCCTTTAACTGCTGAATAAGCGGCACCGAAACCCCCGCTTCCTTCGGCGTACAGGGCCCGGGGCTAATCACAATAAAATTGGGGTTTAATTTTTGAATCTCATCCACCGTAATTTTATCGTTACGGTACACTTTAATTTCATCATCCGGATTTTTAAGCTGCGTAATAAGAATTTCGCCCAAATACTGCACCAGGTTGTAGGTAAACGAATCGTAATTATCGATGACTAGTATCATGATACACTCTCCACCGCCGTCATCAAGGCGCGCGCCTTATTGCGACATTCCAAATACTCGCGTTCGGGGATAGAATCGTACACTACACCACCAGCCGCCTGAACGTAGATTTTTCCCTTGGTAAATAAAGCAGTGCGAATAGTAATGGCCATATCCATATTGCCGTTAAAGCCGATATAACCCACACAACCACCGTATACTCCACGACGGATACCTTCCAGCTCTTCAATAATTTCCATCGATCTAATTTTAGGAGCACCCGTTAAAGTACCCGCAGGAAACGTAGCCTTCAGCACATCAAAAGCATCACAGCCGGGTTTCACCTGGGCCGATACGTGACTGACGAGATGCATCACATGCGAATAACGTTCCACTACTTCCAATTCCGAAACATGAACCGTACCCGTTTTAGCCACCACGCCTAAGTCGTTCCGCCCCAAATCGACAAGCATCACATGCTCGGCCCGTTCTTTGGGATCGGCGCGCAATTCTTTTTCCATGCGTATGTCATCTTCTTCAGTGCGCCCTCGGCGGCGTGTGCCTGCAATAGGGCGCAAATCCATCTTACCGTCTTCCAAACGCACCATTAATTCGGGAGAAGCACCCACTAAACTGAGAGACGTATCGCTGAAAAAATAAAGATAAGGCGAAGGATTAATCCGGCGGAGCGCACGATACAAAGTAAAAGGATCGATAGTAGTTTTGCCTTCAAAACGGGTAGAAACCTGCACTTGAAAGATATCGCCTGCCTTAATGTATTCTTTGGCTTTTTCAACAAGCGCACAAAATTCTTTTTCGCTACGGTTAGGCTTTAAAGTAGTTTTAGTTTTCTTTGCTTTTTTGAGAGCCGGGGCAGGCTTGGCGAGCCTTTTGGCCAAAGCTTCTATTTTTTTAACCGCTCCGGCATAAGCCTTTTTAAGTGAAGTCCCGTTTTCTAAATAAGCATGGTTCACCAAAATAATAACCTGTTTTAAATTATCGAATATGGCAATCGTATCAGTAATAAAGAAAACCGATTCCGGAATGCCTAAATCGTTCTTGGCGGTGGCCGGTAATTTTTCAAAATGGCGGGCCATGTCGTATGCCACATAACCAATCGCCCCGCCCGCAAAACGCGGTAAATCAGGATGTGCTACCGGCTTATAAGCACTTAAAGTTTCTTTGAGAAAAGACAGTGGACTCCCTTGAACAACAAAAGTTTTTTTCTTTTTTTCTTCTTCGACTTCAATCGTTTTATCCCGCGTCCGGATTATTTTTTGAGGTGACGTTCCCAAAATACTATAGCGGCCCCACTTTTCTCCGCCTTCCATGCTCTCCAGCAAAAAATCATATTTGCCGGTTTTAATTTTCAGAAAGGCAGACACAGGCGTATCCATATCGGCCGGTATCACGGCATACACAGGCACCAAATTACCCTTTTTGGCCATGGCTGAAAAATCTTTAAAAGAAACTGAAATCATTGAAATATGTGAATAAATAATTTAGAGAAGTTAGGCAATTAGATTCGTAACCCCTCCCGGCCTCCCTTAAGCTAAGGAAGGGTTGGGGTGGGTTACTCTTTATGACCAAACCGGCCGCTATATTTGATTTAGACAACACCCTCCTTCCGGGGGCCTCTTCGCTTATTCGTTACATCAAACATCAGGTGCGTAACAAAGAAATCTCCCGTTTTACCATTGTAAAAGCGTTTTTTTTATCCCTGTTACACAAGGTCGATTTAGTGGATATCGAGCGGATTTTAGATGATTTTGCCAAACCCTATGCCGGAAAAACCGAGGTGCAAATCTGGGATATGGTGATCCCCTGGTTTGAAAAAGACATTAAACCTTATTTGGCCCAAGAGGCTAAAAAGCAAATTGCATGGCACAAAGCCCAAGGCCATATCACGGTGATGCTCTCAGCCGCTTCTCAGTTTGTGTGTTACCCAGTGCGCGATTACTTAGGGCTCGATTACTCGCTCAATTCAATGGTAGAAGTAAAAAATGGGACTTTAACCGGCCACTTTGCAAAACCTCTATGTTATAAAGAAGGAAAGTTTCATTATTTAAGCGAGCTTGTAAAAGAACAAAATTTAGATTTGGCTAAAAGCTACTTTTATACCGATTCTATTACCGATTTACACACACTTGAACGGGTGGGCTACCCTGTAGCAGTTAATCCAGACCCTCTTTTAAAAAGAGCCGCTAAAAAAAGGTTTTGGACAATAGAGAGATGGACAACAACTACGCAGTAAAAAATAAACTACTTTTTAATGTTAAGAAGCTCTTCCAATTCGGCAAGATGATTTAAGTCTTTAGGCCGATTGGTGGCTTTCTTGTTTTTAATCAAGCCTTCAACCGAAAGAATGCGGCACTGCAGATCAAAAAGGACGAGAGTATCGGAGGCATTAAAAATCTCATTGTAAGAAAAAAAGCCGGGTATCTCCGATAGCAAGTCAAGATCTCCCAAATTTGTTTTAAGCGTTAAATTACGGCTATTTTTAAATGTATCCTCGTCAAAAATAAAAGGAAGATTTTCCGTTTCCATACCACGCAGTGCAATTTTTAACGGCTTAAGGGCCTGAACTAGCTTTTTTATGTTTTCTGCGGAATACTCGTAAACAATATCCAAATCGGCCGTTACAAAACTACACCCCTGGGCAATGGCCGCAAGTCCACCAATAAGAATAAAATTAACCTGATGATTAACGAGGATTTGAAGAAGTTGTTTGAAGTTTGTCATGATCTTTAATAATTTTGGCCGTCTTAAGTTCTTCGACAAAACTCATAAAACGCATATGCTCTTCCAACCTTTCGGTAGGGGTCAGCTTGAGCCTTGCTACAAGCAGAGTTCGATCAACCCCGTATTCATTATGCGTTTTTTTGAAATCATCTTTACTCATAGTTCTATCATGCCATAGATACATGAAAAATAAACATCTTTTATTTTCTCTTCAAATAAAACTCATTCGAATTCTGCCAACTGCCATCCGCCCAGCTAAACTTAAGACGATTTTTACCAACAGGAACAAGACTTGCCGTAATGTCCAAACTTTTCCCTTCGGGAATTGCTACATCCAGATTTTTCCCCACTTGCCATTGCCCCCGATAAAAATGTTCCACTTCTATTTTCAAGGGTTTAGATGAAAAATTCTGAAGTGATAGTTTCACCAGATCTTTATCATCATAAAATACTTTGTTCGATCGTATTTGAGATGAATTTGATTTATTAAAGATGCCAATATCCGTTCTATTGGCAAAAGTCCCTTCATCCCAATTGTGCTTCCATCCCAAATCTACATGCACCATCATTAAGTTTGGATAATACCCTACTCCACCAAAACCCAACTTGCGGGCATATTTCATCAGAGTTTCTTCACGGATTTCATCCAGATGAATATCGGCCGCAATGCCCCGGATATGGTTAGAATTTTCCGCCACATTGCGCCCGGCTTCTTTTAAATTTTTATTATAGGTTTCGGAACGATAACCGCAGATCACTTCTACTGTATCCGCTTCAAAATGGTCCTGCAAATGATCGAGTAAACGAATGAGATTGATATCCATCTCGCGTACTTCTCCGCTATCGCGCGTGCGCATGAATTGGTTAATCTTTTCCATGGCCCCAGGAAGGACACGACCGTCTCTTTCATACTGAATTTCCAAGAAATCACCCAAATGACTATGGTAGAGTCTTAAAAAACCATCCCTTTTATAGGAGATTGAGTTAGCAAATAGAGCCCCAGAGAAGCCCAAAAAGAGGGCTATCATTACTAGAAAACCAGCTAAAAGCTTATTTTTATTCATGTTTTTAACTTTCTAAAAATTAAAAAAACAGGTCCTACCCATTGACTTTACAGAGCAAGTATGAAAAAAGGATGACCTCCTGCGTTATTCACCTCTTTCGTACCATAAATAACCGCAGTTTAAGGAGCTAAAAATTATGTCGGATGTATCCCCTTTACCTATAAGCAAAGAAATAGAAGAGAAAGATGTTGTCGTCATCCGCTTTTGCGGCGATTCGGGCGATGGGATGCAAATTACCGGCAGCCGTTTTACTCAGGCAACAGCCTCTGTAGGTAACGATTTGGCAACTCTTCCCGACTTTCCCGCCGAAATTCGTGCCCCTGCCGGAAGCTTAGCGGGTGTTTCCGGTTATCAAATACAATTTTCCTCGCGCGAAATTCGTACTCCTGGCGATGCCCCCGATGTTTTGGTTGCCATGAACCCGGCTGCTTTTAAAACCAATTTGGCCGATTTAAAAAAGGGCGGCATACTTATTGTTAATTCGGATGCTTTTAATGAAGAAAACTTAAAATTAGCCGGTTACGCTCAAAATCCTCTCGATACCGAAATTGTAAAAGATTACGATCTGTACAAATTCCCTATTACTACGTTTACCACGCACGCACTAGAAACTTCTCCGCTCATTAAAAAAGATAAAGAACGTTGCAAAAACTTTTTTGCCTTGGGCCTTATGTACTGGCTTTATCAACGTCCATTTGAACCAACACTGGAATGGATTGATAAACAATTTTCTAAAAAAGTGGACGTTGCCAATGCCAACAAAATGGCCTTAAAAGCCGGCTACTATTTTGGAGAAACCACCGAAGCTTTTAAAAAGAGTTTTCGTGTAGCCAAAGCACAACTTAATCCCGGCACCTATCGTAACATTACGGGGAATGAAGCAACCGCCATCGGCTTTATAACAGCAGCCCAGTTAGCGAGCAAAAATTTAACCTATGCCACCTATCCCATCACACCGGCATCGGATATTTTGCACGAACTTTCCAAACACAAAAATTTTGGAATTAAAACCATCCAGGCCGAAGACGAAATTGCCGCCATTGGCGTGGCCATCGGCGCTTCGTTTGCAGGCGACATCGGACTCACCGGCACCAGCGGCCCTGGTGTAGCGCTCAAGAGTGAAGCCTTAAGTTTGGCGCTGATGATGGAATTACCTTTAGTATTAATTGACGTACAACGCGGCGGTCCTTCCACAGGTTTACCCACAAAAACCGAACAGGCCGATTTGTTGCAAGCCCTCTACGGCCGTCACGGCGAAGCTCCTGTAGCCGTTGTGGCTCCTGCTACCGCCGGTGATTGTTTTCATATGGCCATCGAAGCTGTTCGTATTGCCACCGAATTTATGACCCCCGTTATTTATTTATCGGATGGTTATTTGGCTAACTCAGCCGAACCCTGGGTAATTCCCGATTACGATAAAATCCCCAAAATTAAAATTGAGCACCCCAGCAACCCCGAAGGGTTTAAAGCCTATCAACGTAACGAAAAGCTGGCACGCCCCTGGGCAATCCCTGGCGTAAAAGGCTTAGAACACCGTTTGGGCGGCTTGGAAAAACAGGATGTTACCGGCAACATCAGCTACGACCCTAAAAACCACGAGCACATGTCGCATGTGCGTGCCAACAAAATTAAAGGGATTGCCAAGTATTTGCCCCCCTTAGAAGTGTTTGGCAAAAATGAAGGCGATGTGTTGGTGATTGGCTGGGGCGGCACACACGGTTCTATCACAAGTGCCGTGGACGAGTTGCAAAAAGAAGGCATGAGTATTTCCAGCGTGCACTTGCGCTACTTAAATCCCATTCAAAACGATTTGTACGGACTGATTGAAAATTTTGAAACCATCATTGTTCCCGAAATTAATTTGGGTCAATTGGTAAAAGTACTGCGTGCCGAAACCCTGCGCGATATTAAAGCCATTAATAAAATTCAGGGAAAACCGTTTAAAGTGGAAGAATTAAAAGAAGCCATTAAAAAATTTGCCGCTGAAAATGCAGCAAAAAATAAAAAATTGGCTTAATCTGTCCCCCTTTGTAAGGGGGACTACAGGGGGTAGCCAAACTTATCTACCTCCCCTAACCCCTCCTTACAAAGGAGGGAAAAAAGACATTGTCTCGTTACAAAAGGAAATAATATGGGTGCCGAAAACGACATTAAACCGTTAACCAAAAAGAGTTTTGAATCCGACCAGGATATACGCTGGTGTCCGGGCTGCGGTGATTATTCTATTTTAGCCTTCGTTCAACGCGTATTGCCCGAAATGGGCATCCCTAAAGAAAAATACGTGTTTGTATCAGGCATTGGATGTTCCAGTCGCTTCCCCTATTACATGAACACCTACGGCCTCCACACCATCCACGGCCGCGCTCCTACGGTTGCAACAGGTATTAAAGCCGCTAACCCCGATTTACAAGTATGGGTAGTCACCGGTGATGGCGATGCCCTCTCTATTGGTGGCAATCATTTTATTCATGCCTTGCGCCGCAATGTGGATATTAAAATTCTTTTGTTTAACAACAAAATTTACGGACTTACCAAAGGGCAGTACTCGCCTACTTCGGAATTTGGCAAAAAAACCAAATCCACTCCCTACGGTTCGGTAGATTATCCTTTAGATCCTATTTCGTTAGCACTGGGCAGTGAAGCCAGCTTCGTAGCGCGTACCGCGGATAATACTCCTAAGCATTTAACTGAAGTGTTGCGCCGTGCCGCTCATCATAAAGGCAGTGCCTTTGTAGAAATTTTCCAAAACTGTATTATTTTTAACGACGGCGCTTTTGATCCCATTACCGGTAAAGAAGTGCGTGACGACAATACTTTATTATTAGAACACGGCAAACCTCTTCTCTTTGGTAAAGATAAGAAAAAAGGTATACGCATTAAAGGTTTTGATCCCGAAGTAGTAACCGTGGGTGAAAATGGTGTTACCGAAGCGGATTTAGTGGTTCACAACGAAAACAATCCTAACCCGGCCTACGCCTTTTTACTGTCGCGTTTTAATCTCCCTCAATTCCCGGTTCCCATGGGTGTATTCCGTCAGAGCGAACGTTATACTTACGATGGATTATTGAATGATCAGGTGGATACAGCCTTAAGCATGGGTAAAGGAGATATTAAAAAACTCATTCACGGCCCTTCTACCTGGACGGTGGAGTAATTGTTTAACGATTAAATCCAACCAATCTCGCGATAACCTTGGTAGGTTTTTTTAACCGCCTCTTCCACATTGTGTTTGGGTTGCCATCCCAAATCATCTCTTAAAGCTTTTGACGTACACGAGTAGGCTTTGGCCGTAATTTGTTTGTATTGCTTGATATCCAGCTGATTGGTGTAAGGGATAATTTTAGAGAGTGCTGTTGAACCTAGCATGAGAAGATACAACAAGGGCTGGGGCACTGAAAGCATGAACAAACGTTTGCCTGTCGCCTTCTTAAGGCTCTTCCATATCGCCGAAGTTTTAATTACTTCATCGTACACAGCAAAATAAGTTTTATGTTTGTTACTCACATCAAAACTCATCGCTACAATCGCTTCAATTAAATCATCCACATGAATAAAACTGATTCCAGCATCAAGGCCCATTACTTTAAAACCAAAACGATAATGCGCCATTTTAAAAAGAGTGAGCATGGCCGGATCATGAGGGCCCATCACAATACCAGGTCTAAAATTTGTTACAGGAAATGGTGTGTTCTGATTCAAATACTCTTCGGCCGCAAGCTTTGATTGTCCATACGGCTCAATGGGATTATTGGGCGATTTTTCATTTTTAGGTTTACCATCTAAACAGGGGCCGGCAGCAGCCAGAGACGACGCATGCAACATCCGTTTTGGCTTCCAGCTCTGACGCTTTAAACATTCAACAAGGTCAATGGTTGCCTGCGTGTTGATATCAAAATAGCCTTGTACATTTTTAGCTGCCACAATGCCGGCAATGTGCAGTACATAATCAACTTGCGGGAGCTTTAATTTTTTATCTTTAAAAAGAGAAAGATCGCCTTTGATAAATTCGATGCCCTTTTTAGGAAGCGAGGCGGCTTTTTGAGGATTACGCACCAAGGCATAAACTTTATGCCCATCTGCTGTTAAACGATTGCAAAGATGTGTACCAATAAAACCGGTGGCGCCGGTTATGAGAAAAGATTGTTGTGTCATATAAGAGTATATTCTTTATAAGGTGTCGTACAAGGATGTCCAAACGCCACCTTCATACTTTTTTGATGCGGCCTCATAATTACAGAGGCTACCGTTTCGGACGTTAAAACATGATGTCTACAGATGGTATTCATATTTCCCTCTGCACCAGCATGGTCGGCCATTAATGCCATAACATCAGCTTCAGAATATTTTTTGTTTTTATCAAACAAAGTATCAAAACGACTTTGACGCTCCCAATTAGAGCGGTGTACAAATTCTCCCCTAAACATTTTGGATCCACGGGTTTTAAGCGGCAATTCATTTTTTTCCATTTCATGAACCTGATACTTATTAAACGTAACGCGGTATGCACAGTTTGAATGCCTCAACATATTGCTACGGCTTGATACTTCTACCACATCGGTATTTCCATTTTTGTCCATCATACTAATCATCGATCCATTACTCACAGGTGTTTTTAATATTTTTTTGCGAGCTTCTTCTGCTGTGCTACAAGTATCTAAACAATCCTGCAAAAGCCAGGTTACAAAAAGCCCTTCATTGTCTTTTTTTATCCCCTGTTCAAAAGCATGATTGATGCTAAGAGCCAAACCTTTTTCATTAATTCCAGCTATAGAACCCGGAATAAGAGGATACGAAACACTAAGTGAAGCAAGCTTATTTTTAGGACGCGATTCTTTAATAAAAGTAAAAGCACCAAACGATTGGGGATAATCATGATTATAAGCTAAAAGTGGGCCATCGTTTGCAACAAGAGCTAATGAGGTACATCCCATCACAGGATAATACGGCAATTCGGATGTCAGGAGCTCTAAAACAGCAATACCATAAACAAATTCAAATGATAATTCCGATCCTTCTGCAAAACCATTCAGCCAATCATACCAGTGACTGTGTTTCTCTTTTAAATGACTGGCATGATAGCCTAAAAACTTTTTTCCTATTTTTCCAAAGCCCCATTTTAAAAATGAAGTGGGCACAATTTTAAAAAGCCCCATGGGTAGCAACTCAATACTTTTAAAACTTGTTAACACATCGTCCACAAGCCCTTTAAACAAACGCCCCTGGCTAAACCCCATTTCCTGATCATTTCCTACAAACAAAAACCGACGTTCTGGCACTATTGCTGCTATGTCGCTCATACACTCTCCTCTGACACACAAATAGTATACGCTGACTTAATAGTCAACGTATTTATATTTAAAATAATAAATACATTGATTTCATATATTTATTAGTATATTTTTTGGACCTAAAGGATAATTTATGCCAAAAAAGAAAGATTCACTTTTAGAAGCTGAAAGAAAAAAACAAATCATTCTCACCACCTATCGCCTCCTCATTAAAGGTTCTACACACGATTTAACTCTCGATAAAGTTGCCAAGCAAGCGCGTTTAAGCAAGGGGCTCGTCATCTATTACTTTAAAAACAGAGACAATCTTATTACCGAAACCATGCAGGCTATTTTGCTGGAAGAAAAAAATAGATTATTAAGCTTAGCGGCAGGCGTAGAACCCGTAACAGAAAAAACAAACAAGCTTGTTGAAGCGGGCCTTACCTCGCGCCAGGAAATTGAAAATATGACCCTCTTTCTTATCGAAACATGGTCGTATGCTAAAAATAATCCTGCCACCCAAAAGGCCATCATTAAAAATGCACTCGACTTTCGTTCTATTTGTAAAACTTTTGTTGAAATTGGGAAACAGGCAGGCGCTTTTCAAAATTTAGATGAAGAAATGTTATCTATATTTCTGTATTCGCTCTTCGAAGGATTATCCATTCAAATTACCATGGACAAATCGCTAGACGTGGGGGCCATCAAAAACTTCACACTCACACTTTTAAAAATAATTATGAAACAGTCTTGATCTTGCTTTTTCTAAAATTCTCGGTCCAATACAAAAAGGCGGGATAAAAGAAAAGCGTACTCACCAACAAACATACAAGACCTATAACCGCCGTTAACCCTACCGATTGAAGCCCTTGATGGTCGGTAAAGAGCATCCCCAAAAATCCTATGAGAGTTGTTGAAATAGCCACCAAGGCCGAATTCCCCACATCCGACACCATATCTTGAATGGCATGGCTGGTAGGATCCAAATGATAATGATGGTAAAGATGGATACTGGTATCAAGACCCAAGCAAAGTAAAATAGGAAAATTGATTAAATTAAACACATTCAGCTTTAAATCAAAAATCCCCATAATGCCCGACATTAAAAGCAAACCAAACGACATAGGTACAAAAATAAATAAAGCCGATTTAAAACTTCCAAAATCCCAAGCCACCACTAAAAAGATACCAACCAAAATAATGGCAAACACAACACCCGCTTCTTTTTTCATAAGATTAATAGCATCCGCAAACAAAAATGATCCTTCGGCAGGATAAAAGTTTTTGAGAGGTGTTTTAATTTCACGAATATCATTGGCATAGGCCATGGCATTGCGAGCATCCGACAAAGACACTTTATCGTAAATAAAAACAAGATATCCAGGAACACCCTCCAATCCTTTAAACTGCCTCACCAAATTTTTGGGCAAGTCTTCTACCTTAATGCTACTGGGTTCAAGGTAAGGTAAATAGGCATCTACCTTGGATCTTTCGGCCTCCTTCATCAGCTCTCTGTTTTTTAGCAAAACATCCTTAACTTCTGCCAAAAGTTTTCGCTTTTCTTCAATGGATTGAGGTAAAAAATCGAGGATAGATTTTACCGTATCCACCGTTTTTGATTTTGGAATAATTTCGTTAACAGCATCCACTACAGCCTTGGTTTCTTCCAAGGAATCAGTAATAACCACAGCGGGTGTTTTAGAAAGAGGAAATACTTTGTAAATTTTAGATTTCACCTGCCAATATGTATTTCCCTTGCTGCGCAAATTACCATAATTGTATTCAAACTTCATTTGCAATACACCCACCACTGCAACCACCAATAACGCCACTGCCATATAAACAATTTTATTAGATAAAGGCGTTTTTTTAATCCACAAACGTGTCCCTTTTAGTTCTTGTGGTTTAATAATTTTAAGTTTTTCTGCTAAAATCCAGATTATGGGCGAGTAAATAAAAAAGGCAAAATACTGAATAAAAATACCCACGCTAATTAAAATACCAAACTCCTGATACCCTTTAAAATCGGCAAAAATAAGCGTACAAAACGAAAGCGAGGTTGTAATAGCGGCACTAAACGAAGCCCGTCCTGTTTCATAGAGTACTTTGGCTATTGTGTCTTTAAGACTTAAACTAACAGCCCGCTCTTTCATGTATTGCGAAAACAAATAAATACCAAAATCAATTCCAAAACCAAACAAGATGGCTACTAAAAAAATGGTTAGTAAATTAAGGCGCCCTACCAAAAAATAAGCCGCCCCAAAATTCCACAAGGTTCCTAACACCAGAGGAATCATGATGTAAAAAACAGCCCCCACACGTCTAAAAAAGACAAATAGTAAAATACAAATGGCCAAGGTAGATAAAGTGGACGAACCAAACAGATTACTTTTTACCGACTCAAACTCATCCACCTTATTGCGATATTCCCCACCGATGGTGGCTTTTAAATTAGGATCAAACCTCTTAACATCTTGCCCATCCACTATTTGTTGCAATTCCAAGTACGATTTTTTGGCAAAATCAATATTGGTCATAGATCCCTTAGGCCACACAATAGCAATGGTGTATTGTAAATCGGGATCTTCAAAATAGGCCGAACCAAAACTGGTACTTTGGTACTTACGCTCAATATCCGAAAAATCGATATCGGTGTTTTTTTGATCGCGGGAATCAAATAAATCGATCGTAAGTGGGTTTTTGCGGAATGAAATAGTACGATCAATACGGTTTTTAATTTCAGTAATATCGTCTACCGACAAAAACAAAAACTTGTTCTTCTTTATTTTTTCCCAATTCTTTTTGTACTCGGCAATTTCCACCCACTGCAGCTTTTGGGCTTTTTCGGTAAACTCTTTAGCATACTCACGCCTCACTTCGGGAGTAGCACCCTCCAAAACCAGCATAAAATTACCAAACCCACCTGTTTTTTGGATAACTTTTTTTAGATTCACTACACCTGGAAAATTATCGGGCAAAAAAGCCAAATAATCACTATCAATACTCAATTTTTTGGCGCCATAGAACGAAACACCGGTCAACACCACGCCAAGCAAAATCCACACATAAAAAAAGCGGATTAAGTTATCCGCTATTTTTTCAAAAATGGATTTCTTCCAGAATTTATCAACTAATGGTTTCATATTTACTTAAACACTATCTTTAAAAATCTCCTCTTACCGGCTTGAATTAAATATTCACCTTTTGTTTCCATGGTAAAATCTACATTAACTACCTTTTCCTGATTAACCTTGGCTCCACCCTGCTCAATTAAACGCCTGGCTTCACCTTTACTTTTAACCAAACCTGCCTCGGCCATAAAGTTTACTAAACTTAAAGCCACACCGCCTGCTGGCAAAATCTTTTCTTCCACATCATCCGGCACGTCTTTTTTAGCAAACACCTTCTCAAACTCACTTTGCGCATAAAGCGCTTCATCCTTACTGTAAAAACGTTCCACCATCTCTAGGGCTAAATTCACCTTAGCCTGCTTGGGATGCAGAACTCCCGCGTCCACGTCTTTTTTCATTTGTGCTATTTCAGCAAGCGTTCGGCCACTTAATAATTCGTAATATCGCCACATCAGTACATCGGTAATAGAAAGAATTTTTCCAAAAATCTCCTTAGGAGGCTCCTGTATCCCAATGTAATTATTGTAAGATTTACTCATTTTTTGAACACCATCCGTGCCTTCCAACAGAGGCATCATCAACACTACCTGGGGTTCCATATTTTCTTCACGCTGAAACTGACGACCAACAAGCAAATTAAATTTTTGATCATTTCCACCCAGTTCAATATCGGCATGAAGAGCTACAGAGTCCCAGCCTTGCAGTAAGGGGTATAAAAACTCATGAATAGAAAGGGGTTCGTTACTTTCAAAACGTTTGGCAAAATCATCACGTTCTAACATGCGCGCTACAGTATAACGACCTGCCAGCTTTATCATACCAATAGCGCCCAAAGGATCTAGCCATTCGCTATTAAACCGTACTTCGGTCTTTTGCGGATCTAAAATTTTAAAAACCTGCTCCTTATAAGTAGCCACGTTTTTTTTGATTTCGTCTAACGTAAGGGGAGGACGTGTTTTAAGACGCCCGGATGGATCACCTATTCGGGCCGTAAAATCTCCAATTAAAAAAATAACCTGATGACCTAAATCTTGAAACTGGCGCAGTTTGTTAATAAGAACGGTATGCCCTAAATGTAAATCGGGAGCTGTAGGATCAAAGCCAGCCTTTACGCGCAGTGGCTTCCCTTTTTTGAGTTTATCAATCAATTCTTTTTCGTTGATAATTTCGGTAGAGCCCCGTTTAATAACGGCCAATTGTTCGTCGATAGATTTCATACTAGGCCTTGTAGATGTCGTTTTCGGCTATCACCATTTGCACTTTTTGATCCCATTCGTCTTTAGCAATTTCTTCCACCACCTGAAAACTATATGCCAAAGCTACCGTAGGTAAGGCTTGTTTCTTTAAAAGCTCATCGTAAAAGCCTTTACCATAGCCAATGCGGTAGCCTTTTTTATCAAAAACCACGCCAGGCACAACGAGTAAATCGATGTCAGCCAGTTCTTCAATCTCTTCGCAGGTATCTTTTGGTTCCAAAATACCCCAGGCACCCTTTTGCAAATCACCTGGATCGTTCACTTCGTAAAAACGAAGTCCCTGCTCTACACGCGGAAAATAAACATTTTTACCTTCCTCTAACGCCCTAATAAATAGCAGCGTCGTATCCACTTCATTTTTAACTGGAGAATAAAGAGCCAAATTTTCTACATCTTGCCATAAAGAATTTTTAATCAGTCGAGTCTGAATACGTTGCGAACTTTCTCGAACTTCTCCTTCACTTAAACTTAAGCGTTTGGCTAAAATTTCTTTTCGTAATTCTTCTTTTTTCATTCTTAAATCCAGTACTTTGTTATGGGGCTTTTGATAAAGGTCCAGATGCAAGGCATCCGACGAGGACCGACTGAGACGTACCGTGAGTACGTCGCAGGGAGTGTCCGAGGAGGATAACGCCGCAGATGGGCCTTTATCGAAAGCCCTCTCCCAAAGAAAAAACCCCACCATGAGGCCGTATCAGATTCCTATTTTTTGAATCCTGTTAAACAGGTGGGAACCATGTTACCTCTTTAGGCTTCCCACCGAAGCAGGCATGCACACCAAGGCAAGGGACAGTCCCCTAATCAAAAACATAGATCCTTAAAATACCAGAACCTACACGCACCAGGCAGGGTTGGGATATTTTACTTAAACAAATTCCTTTTGTACACGGTCAATTATAGTTTCAATTTGATGCGACCATGATTGAACCTGTTCGCTTTTTTGCTTCTTTAATCTAAAAAAATCATCCGCAATATTAAGAGCGGCCAAAATAGCCACATTGGCAGTTGCCACAGCCTGATCGTGAGATACAATTTCGTGCATCTTTTTATTCACATAATCTGCCACTTTTTTTACATGCTTCTCATCAGCATCACTTTTAATGGTAAAGTTCTGATTTAAAATAGTGAGGTTATAAGTTTTTTTCATGATGGATGGGTGATTACAATCTTGGACGGTTCCGGTCAAGCCAAATAAAGAACTATTTCATGGATTTATAAATAAAAATTAAAGTATTACCGAGCGTTTTCTTTTTCCCATTTTTGTATTTGGTGAGCCATAAAATCGGCGTCTTCTTCTTTATACTTACCATAGGGAATACCGGTAAGCTTAAACGGACCCATTTTAACCCGTACTAGTGTTTTAACGTTTAAAAAAACTTTTTCACACATCTTGCGAATTTGTCTATTGCGCCCCTCGGAAAGAACCATTTCAAGCCAAGTTGATTTAGGATTTTCTTCTACAATGGTAGTGGGAACCGGCTGGGTTTTGCTATCATCAATTACCACCCCTTTACGCAAACGGTCCAATTGCTTTTCGCTAGGACGCCCCTCCACTTTCACATGATAGGTTTTACGCCCCTCATAACGGGGATGGGTTAGCTTTAAAGATAACTCCCCGTCATTGGTAAGCAATAAAAGACCTTCCGATTCAAAATCGAGGCGACCCACCGGTTTTAGCTTGTGGTATTTTTTTGGCAAATAATCATAAATGGTTTTACGCCCTTCAGGATCGCTGCGGGTTACCATGCATTCTCGAGGCTTATGAAAAAAAAGATAGATGTACGATTCAAGCGGGGGTAGTTTTTTTCCTAGAACAACAATTTCGGCATGAGCAGAGTCTATCTTAACACCCATGGTGGTTACTTTTTTGCCATCCACAATTACTTTTCCGGCTTTAATCAAATCTTCGGCTTGACGGCGCGAATGCTTACCACGGTTGGCAATTACTTTTTGAAGGCGTTCCAGAGGCATAGATATCAAACCCGTTAGCTAGGCTGCGCCTCATCGGTAGGCTTTTCTTCTTCTGTTTCGGTAAAAATTTCAGATTCCAAATTTTTTAAACTATTCAGCGAAGCATCCAAATCACCCAATAGTTCGTTAGACTCGACATCCAACGAATTATCAAACGAAAGTTCTTCAGCAAAACTTTCTTCATCACCTTCGGCAATAATTTCATCATCACTTTTAGCAGACGATTCGCTTAATGTGGCGTTTAAGGTATCTAAATCTTTTAAGGTGGGCAGTTCAGAAAGAGAACTTAAGCTAAAGGTTTCGAGAAAGGCTTTAGACGTACCATACATAATGGGACGTCCGGGCTCTTCGCTACGACCCACAATTTTAACCAAATCCTTTTCGAGTAATGTTTTTAAAACACCGCCCGTATCCACACCACGGATATCTTCAATTTTATTACGTGTGATGGGTTGCTGGTAGGCAATGATAGCCAGCGTTTCCATACTAGGAGCCGACAGCCTGGGCTTGGGCAACTTATAAACCTTACGAACAACAGCAGCCATAGAATGCTTAGTACGAAATTGATAGCCCTTAGCCACATTCACCAGTTCAAAACCATGATCGGAGCCTTGATATAAAAGAATAAGCTCATCCAAACAATTTTTAATATCGGCTTTAGAAATTTCTTCGTTTAATTCTTGCTGAGCAGCTTTTAACTGAGCCAGGGGATCTAATTCGGCGGCAGCTTCGGGCGCTACTTCTACAGCTTCAGACGCTTCACTCTGTTCAGCTTCTTGCTCAAGTTCTCCTTCGATAGAAACAACATCGGCACCGCCGTCGGCGCTGACGGCCACTTCTTCTTTAGGCTCTTCCGTGCTTTCCAAAATGCGTTTCATTTCGCTTATAGTAAGCGGTTCGGCCGTAATAAAAAGGAGTGCTTCAAGCTTTGCTTTCATTTCAATTGTTTCCATAAAATCTCCTTAGAGCTCCAACTAAATTTCTTCTACACCGGTTAAGGTGTGATCGTTCAAATCAATTTGGCGTTGAATGCGTATAGTGGCATAACGGTCCATTTGAAAAATCCGGATCATTTTAAGACGAGCCATTTCTAAAATGGATAAAAAGGTAATGACTAAAACCGGACGTTCTCGCACATCATCAAAAAGCTCTTCAAAAGTAATATTATCTAAAGCCTTCAATTTATCTACAATCTGGTAAATACGATCGGTAATAGAAATACGCTGTACGTTTACTTCGTAAGTTTTGCCCTTGGGAACTTTTTTAAGAATTTCGTTAAAAGCCTGAATAAGTGCAAACGGCTCTACATCCATCATTTCTTCTTCGGGTTCAAGATTATCGGGTTTAAATTCAGGGCGACTAAACACATCGCGACCTAAAACAGGCCGTGAATAAATTTCTTGAGATGCCAATTTATAGCGCTGATATTCCAAAAGTTTTTGCACCAAATCAGCACGAGGATCTGGACCTTCATCTTCTTCATCGTTTTGCTCGTTTAAAAGAAGTCGTGATTTAATGTGCGCCAGCTCGGAAGCCATAAGAATAAAATCTCCAGCTACATCTACATCCAGTTCTTCCATTAAATCGAGATATTCGTTGTATTTTTCAAGCATGAACGAAATGGGGATGTTGTAGATATCAAGATCGTTCTTTTTAATAAGATGCAGAAGGAGATCGAGCGGCCCTTCAAACATGTCGAGATCAACTTTATATTCGATTGCTTCCATAGATGTTTTTTATACCGAAAAGCCCATCACGTCTTTTACTTCTTGTAATGTTTTTTGTGCCACGGTTCTGGCTTTGACTGCTCCCTCGTTTATTATGTCATCCACCATTTTGACATTTTTTTCAAGACCCGATCTGCGTTCACGCAAAGGTTCTATCACGGGGTTTAAGTGGGAAAGCATCAGCTTTTTACAATCTACACAACCTATGGCAGCACTGCGGCAATCGGCAGCCACCTGGCTTTGAACATTTTTAGGGCTCACTTGCTGATGAAAGTGATATATTGGGCAAATATCCGGATTTCCTGGGTCTTTTCGTAGTTTTCGGGCCGGATCGGTAAAATAACCCTTAATCTTCTTTTCGGTATCGGCCGCGGAATCAGATAAATAGATACTATTATCGTAGCTTTTAGACATCTTGCGGCCATCCGACCCCAAAATTTTGGAAGCGCGGGTAAGCATAGGCTGAGGTTCGGCCAACACCTCTTTTTTATACAAAAAGTTAAATCTTCGTACAACTTCGCGCGAAAGCTCAATATGAGCCACTTGGTCCTGTCCTACCGGCACATGGGTGGCTTTGTAAAGCGCCACATCGGCCGTTTGCAACAGGGGATAACCCAAAAAACCGTATGTTGATAACTCTTTATGTGAGAGTTCTTGCTGTAAATCCTTAAAGCTGGGAACACGTTCCAGCCAGCTTATAGGCGTGATCATGGAGAGTAACAAATGTAACTCGGCATGCTCGGGGACATGTGACTGAACAAAAATAACCGCTTTTTTGGGATCGATACCGGCAGCCAGCCAATCGATAAGAATGCTTTTTACCGAAGCACGCACTATGCCAGGGTCGGCATATTCGGTGGTAAGGCTATGCCAATCGGCCGCAAAAAAATAACACTGATGTTGGCTTTGAAGTTTGAGCCAGTTATCAATAACCCCAAAATAGTGACCTAAGTGCAGTTTTCCGGTGGGACGCATGCCCGATACAATAGTGCTCATAGAATGTTTTGTTCTAACCTGAATGGTTAAAAATTCAACATGAATCTGGCAATAAAAAGAGCAGGTATAAACACCAAATACGTAAGTGCACCCGACATCAGGAGTATGATGGCTATCATCATGGAATAGGGTCTAATTTTAGCCCATAGGGCCGTTACGCTACGAGGCAAAAGTCCTGTTAATACCTTTTCACCATCCAAGGGATAAAGGGGCAATAAATTAAAAAAGGCTAGCGACAAATTTAGCAAAACAAGCTTTTGTGCTGCATTTCCGTTAAAAAGGCCCATTTTAAAAAGAAGAGCCAACAAAAATGCCAACACAAAATTAGAAAAAGGCCCCGCAAATGCCACAAGCATGGCATCACGTTTTACATGACGGAATTGAGAATAATTAACGGTAACAGGCTTTCCCCAACCAATAACAAAACCGCCGGTAAAACCCAAATAACCTGCTAAAGGAAGTGCAATGGAGCCTATGGGATCCCAATGCTTAATGGGATTAAGAGTAAGACGCCCCATACGCTTGGGGGTATCATCACCCAAGATATGTGCCGTATAAGCATGAGAAGCCTCGTGAAAGGAAAGCGATACAAGAAAGCCAATAAAAAAAATAATAAAGTCGGGTTGTAGTAATTTTTCCATCACAAACTGGGATCTGGCGCACCAACAGGATCGGGTGTTTTTGATAAAATATAGGCGATATCGTAATTTTCAAGTGGATCGCCGGATGTTTTTTTAGGAGCTTTGCCCTGATGAGCCTCAACAGTAATATCTCCTTGAGGTGTGTCCTGTTTGGGCTTGTAAGGTAAATCTACGGCCGGTTTTTGCGTGGCATCGGACGGAGCATCCTCCACTGTATGTACATTGGGTTCAATTGGGCCTAAATCGGGAGGTGTTTGAGCCTGGGCCGACAATGCCATTAAAAGGAAAGTGGCACATAAAATTTTATTCATCACTTTCCACCTCCTCTTTGGCAGGCAATTCAAAAATGCGCGTAAGCTCCTGCGCCAACACGGGATCAACCGTTGCAAACGATTCGTATTTTTTGCGGGCGGCCGCATATTGCTTGGTGTCTAAATCGAGTAAAATTAAATTAAACACAATACGGGCATCGGCCGGGTTTAATTTTTGTGCTTTTAAATAGGCCTCTCGTGCTTCTGTGTATTTTTTAAAATCTCGAAGTACATTGCCCTGTATAAGCCACAAATCGGCCGTGTCTTTAATTTCACGCGCACGTCCTAGCCATGCCATGGCACCATTAAAATCGCCATTTTTAGAATAAACTTGGGCCAGCTGCTGCATGAGAATAGGATTTTTAGAATCCATTTCTAGCGCTTGCCTATACGGTGTAACAGCCTCGTCAAAAGCCCCCATCTTTTCGTAGCAAAAAGCCGTATTATGCAAAGCAAAAAGAGATTTAGCATCAATCTCTAGTATCTTTTTATAAACATCCAACGCTTCGGTATATTTTTTTTGATCACGCAAAACATTACCTAAAAACGATAACGCCACAATGGAATTGGGTTCAGCTTCAACCCATTTTTTAAATATGGCCTCTGCTTCCGCCAAGTTTCCCGAACCCCTAGCCTCTAGCCCCTTTTTCTTGAGCGAATCCACGGTTTCAGCAACATCAAGCGATAATCGACGTAAAAATTCAGGTTCCGAAATTTTGTTATTAAAAAAATCGGCGGCATCATTCATGTAAAAATGAGCTTTTAATTGCGCGCCTTCGTCCCCTTTCATTTCCAAGGCTACTACTTTTACCGAGAGACCCCCTTTATAAAAAACTTCAGCCAATTTTAAACAGAGTGATTTTATTCCCTCCTGAGTTTCAGGTTCGGTATTGGCAATACGAATGGTAAGCAAATTACCGTCTTGTTGTTGCAAAAAAGGCTCGGCAATATTTTGGCGCAGTACTTCTTCCAGCGAAACAGTTTTGGGTTTTGAGGGAGAGGCAGGGGGTTCTGTTTGAGAAGCAGGCGATAGAGACTCTTCCGGCTTTGAGGACGAGCACGCCGTTAAAATAATAAATGAAAGTAACAATAAAAAGCGCATCTTTTTACCAACGTAACATAGAGCAAAAAAAATCAAAATAAAACTCGAGAAACAAGTAGGCCCCCTCTTTAACCATTCACCATCCACTATCAACCATCCACTTCTTGGTGGGGTTTACCCCCCCCACACCAGGGCTAAATACCTGAATTAGAGGCCTTTTACTGAAAACCTATTAAAAATACAATAATAATTTCAAGTACTTATAAATGGACACTTTGGCATGGGGGTTGCTTTATACATGGGAGAGCCATAGTGGCTTTTAAAATAAGGGCGTATATATGATGAACATGAACATCGATACCAACTATCTTATCAGACAAATGCAACCTGGCCTCCATGACGACGAGATTAAAAAAATCATTAACGATTATTTGGCCTCGTTAGGTATCGATTCGCAAGACGAAATTGATGAAGTAACCGAAGCATTATTTCCCGATATTGAAGCTAAAATTAGCGAGTTAAAAGCAAGTTTAACTGAATTACAAGGCACTATTTTAAAAATTGACCGTAACGATACTGAAGGTCGGACTAAGGGCAAAGAATTGATAGATGGCCTGGAAGATCAAATTAAAGAATTGGAAGAATTATCCGATGCCGCTCACAGCAGTTTGGATGAAGTAGGTCAGTATATTTTTGATGGTTCAAAACCCGTTGTTTATAACGCTTCCGATTTTAACGAAGATGGTACCGGCACCTACTATATTGATGTAAATAATAGTGAAACGGGCGATGATTATTTAGCCGGCTTATCCACCTCAACCGATGAAGCTAGCTCTAATGACGACCCTTACAAAAATTTTGACGACAAACTTACTTCCGACCCGGATGTATTAACCAACAAAACAATGATCCGTCTCGATTTTTCCGATTTAGCGGGTGAAGCAGAAGCCGGCTATCCTCTATCGTACATTAGTAGCTGGGACCCAACAAATGGTCGTTTGGTTATTAAAACACAAATTTCGGCCACCGCATTTAAATTAACCGAAATTCGTAATTACAATCCTAAAACATGCGCTATTGCCATTAATGGTTCATTTATAAGCGACTTAAACGACGATCACTGGCGCGATGTGGTTCCTGATGAAATTACACAATCTATTTATCCTGTAGCCGTTGCCACCGATGATCAAAGCGTGAATTTGTACGATACGCTTCATTACGGAAATGTACCCATTGCAGACCGCTTAAAAGAAGCCGAAGGGTACAGCGATGTGGTAAATCATGCCGTGGATACCTGGAATAGCTTGGATGATTTGGCCAAAAATTCGGGAGTACCCGCCGATAAATTTGCCGAGATCACCAAGGAAGTAGCCGATCAACTTTATTTACTGATTGACGATCCTTCCCTTATAGGAACCGAAAAAGGTGAAGAAATTTTAGCCGAGGCTATGAAAGTGCTGGATGAAAGTGGCTATTCAGGAGCAACTCTTGCAAACTTAAAGGCTATGTTGATGCTGCATTTTATTAAATATGATGCTGCTATTGTGGATGATATGTTAGGAGAAACCGAATTGATGAACATGATGACCGAACTTTCGGCTGCTGTTGATGCTGAAGGCCATCACTTGCCGCTCGCCATAGCTGCCTACATTGTGGCTAACGATAAACTGGAAATGGGCCTACCGTTAGATGGTGATACTATTAAAGACCTCTTTACAAAATCTGAAACTGTAGATGGCGTGACAACAGATAATACCGACTGGGAAAACTTAAAAGCCTGCATGATAGCCACACAAAACACGTACCAAAGCATGGGCTTAGGCGCCAACTCTACTGTAGATGGATTGGTAGCAGAGGGCTCTGAACATACAGCAAAAGTAGAAGCTGATCAAAAAGTCGCAGAATCAATCGTGAAAGCCACATCAAAAGATAAGGCTAGTGACGGCACCAATATTATTGATTATGGCTTAAATGAACTGGCAAATTATATTAAGGAAAATAGCATGGAATGGGAATATGTGAATGATGGAGATATCTTAAAATATATGGAAATAATCAGATACCTTTTTGATGACGGCTGGACCTTGGAAGATGCGATAAACCATCCCCTTCAGGCAGTATCTAATCCTGCAGGACACCAGCCTTTTGCCACATGGACTCGTGAAAACATCATGGCAAACTTTATTAAAGTATTACAAATAGCTTGGGAATCAGACGATCCCGATATGAAAAAATTTGTAGCTGCCATTATGAATGAAAACAAATCCGGCTTGCTTGACGGTCTAAATTACAGAGATGAAAGTTTAGATTGGGATCGTACCCCCGTTGAGGATTTTGAAAAAGATGAATATAAGTGGGTAGATGAATGGACGGCCAAGCCTACGTCGGATAATCCAACTGTATAAAAATGGATAATGAAAAATAAGTAAAAGTAATTAACATAATTAATACCCAACCCGCACCACCCCCAGCCACTTGGCGGGGGCGGTGCGGCCGGCTTTATAATTCTGTTCCCAAATCTGGAATTTTCTTTTTGAATTCATTCCACGAACATAATTTAAAACTTTTATATTCATACGAATCGAGCCCACCATACATACAAGTCCCTTTTATTCCGGTAACTTTTTGATTTTTTAGTCCGTCAAAATATTCCAGATCCTTAAAAAAACTGGAATGCATGGTTTGAGAGGACTTGATTTCAATCGGGTACAAGTTTTCTCCCTTATCAATAATTAAATCTACTTCATGGCCATGAACATCGCGCCAAAAATAAATGGGGGAAGAAAATCCTCTGTTAAAATAATTTTTCATCACTTCCACAATCACCCAATTTTCATAAATAAAACCGCGCAATGCGTGACTGACCAAATCTTGCGGAGTACGAATTTTTAGCAT
Source organism: bacterium (assembly GCA_019695305.1). NCBI lineage: Bacteria > bacterium. The sequence goes on along the minus strand of JAIBAG010000004.1, from coordinate 40,588 downwards.
ATAACACAACAGGCCAGTGTCATAAAAATAAAGTTTTGGAGATTTCACCACTCGTTTTCCGAGGTTTTTATAGTAGGGGGCAAGTGAAAAACAAATAAAACCAGCTTCCATCATCGATAGCCACGATTTAACAGTGGGAGCCGATACACCCACATCGGTTGCGAGCGACGAGTAATTAATCAATTGACCAACCCTGGCCGAACAAAGAGACATGAATCGCTCAAACAAAGTGAGCTGATCAATTTTAATCAGCTCTCGTACATCTCTTTCAACATAGGTTTGATAATACCCTTCCAGCCATTGCTGAGGGGAAAGATGTTTGTCAAAAATACGCGGATAACCGCCTTCATACATCCTCTCATCGATGGATTTTTTACTTTCATTTCCTTCGCTAATTTCGTGACTGGAAAAAGGCAAAAGCTTTACAATAAGAGTGCGGCCGGCGAGCGACTGCGTGATTTTTTCCATGAGCAATAACTGATGAGAACCCGTTAACACATAATGATCTTTAAAACCCGGCTCATCCACAAATGTTTGGATATACGATAAAAGATCGGGAACACGTTGCACTTCATCAATAATAAGAGAACCTGAATAGCGGCTAAAAAAACCACGGGGGTCTTCCAAGGCTAATCTACGATCATCGGGAGTTTCGAGAGAAACGTATTGATAAGCAGGAAACAGGTGACGAACCAAGGTAGATTTGCCCGACTGCCGAGGCCCCACAACCGTTAAAACTGGGTAATTACCACTGTTTTTTTCGATATACTATGTAATATCTCTTTTATACATACTTGATAATATTGCACTATTTTATAAGTCCGGTCAATTAAAAGTCAAACTTTTAAATAGCCGCCATATTCATCTATACCCAACTCCCATCACTCCCAACCCCTTGGCAGGTGCCGTACGGCCGGCTTTTTTGCGGTCTCCGTGTTTAAGCAAGGCTTTAAATTCAATCAAAGTCATTTTCCCTTTTCCGACATCCACTAAACTCCCCGCAATGGTGCGCACCATTTGTTTTAAAAATCCTTTTCCGCACACATCCATAACAATCAATTGGCAGGGTTTGTTTTTTAAATAATCTATTTTTTGCTTTTTGATCCGTTCAAAATGAAAAAATAAAAAATCTTTTTGTGTTTTAATTGTTACCGAAAAAATGCGCCTCACCTTGCTTTTAGCTGTGCTATCGGCCGCACAAAAAGCACTAAAATCATGTTCACCTTTGAGCATGGCAGCGGCCTTTTTCATTTTGGCCACGTCGAGCGCATATGGAATGCGCCAGGCCATGTCGTCTAAAAAAGGGCTGGGAATCCACGAATTAAAAATTAAATAACGATATGTTTTCTTTTTTACATCAAACTGCGCATGAAATTTTTCATTTACTTGTTTAAGACTAATAATGCCAATATCGGGCGGAAGTAATGACGTAAGCCCATGGTGAATTTTATGGAGGGGAATTTTACAATCGTCCGGCAAATCAAAATGGGCCGTTTGCCAAAAAGCATGCACCCCGCTATCGGTGCGCCCACTGCCTGCCACATGGATTTTTTGATTTAAAATTTTACCAAGTGTTTTTTCCAAAACCTGCTGAACACTCACCGCCACATTTTGCGTTTGCCAGCCAATGTAGTTTGTTCCTTTATATTGTAAGGTAATTTGAATGCGCATTAGAAAGTCATGAGAAAGCCAATGTATACGGCAAAACCCGAAAGATCTAAACCTGTTGATTTAAAACTATCAATTTTGTTATAGCGCCCCTCAAAGGTAAGATACATGTCGTCAATGCCGCTATCGCGTAAATCGGAGCCTATATCTTCAAACTTGTTGAGCAGCACCGCAACACCGCCTAAACCGTGAAAACCTACTTTAACTCCCTTAATAGAATCACCGGCTACACTCTCTCTAAAAATCACATAATCACCACCAACTCCTACATAGGGAACTACAATTTGATCTTTCATAAAATCGAAGCGAAAAATGATATTGTTTCGGATAGGAATAAGTAACAGTCCCGCCGAATCGCCAGATGGCGTACCGGTGGTAGCCCCTACAGCCGTACCCGATAAATAGCCAGCACCCGCAGCAACAGTAATATTGAGTTTAGATTTATACAAATACCCAAACTCTACCTCGCCGCTAAAATTACAGCAGTTTCCATAAATATCTTTAACCACTTCATTGCTAGGAAAAGTAAGCGCACCTTTAAGCTCAAAACTAAAATATTTTTTTTCGGGCTTTGCAATTTCGATATCTTTAGAAATTTCCTGAGCGTTCACTGTAGAAGATAAAAGAAAAAACAGAACAATAAACGCTATTTTTTTTGCTCTATTTGTTAATAATAATGTTATCCAAACAAAAAGCATTGCAAAAAATGAATATGAAACCTTGGGTTTCCCTTCATTTAAAGAACATCCTGTTTCTCCCAACAACCCGGCTGCTCCAACCGTTAGTTCGGGACGGGCAGCTTCGCTAAAGGTAGAAAGAACTCCCGTTTGCGAACTGTTATCGGTAGCGTCCATGGCCACACAATAATACACATTGTTAGTCAGCCCGCTAATTGTGCCTTCACAACTGCCGCTGCAACTACCACTTACGGTTCCGGTACCATCCGGTGCTGTGGTAAAATCCAGAGTACCCGGGCAGCTAGGATCGGTCTGTGACTCGGCTTCTTTGGCATACAAAGTATAAACACTAATATCGTTATCGGTAAGGGCGGTAAAGCTTACATAAACCTTGTGATTACCAAAACTGGTACCGGTAATGGTTACTTCTCCGGGAGGACGATCTACCGTAATATCCACCGCATCTCGGCCAACATTCCCATCACCATCAGTCACAAAAATAAACACTCTATTTGTACCCTCTTCAAAAACAGCACGATCAAAAAGGCTAATATCAATTGTTGAGGTAGTTAAATCGCTATCGGCTGTATCAGCACTTTGATCTTCAAGCAACACAGTACCCGAACTTGACGTAATATCAGAATTAACCTTTACATCGTAGGTTCCCGTTTCATCGGTTTGAAAAGTAAGAGTAAATGTAGGTTCAGCTTCGGTAACCGTAATAGGGCTAGCGTCGTCTATAGTTACAAATGGATTATCGGAAATAATCGAAAGAGTGGCGTCGCCGTTAGACGAATATAAATAACCGTCGGTGTCACTTGAAGCAACTAAAGCTCCAGGCAAACTATCAAGAGATATAGGATCAAAAACATCGGCCGTAGCATCATCCATATCAACAATGGGAAAAACCCCTGAAATAGAATCGGGAACAGAAGCATCCACAACCGAAATGCCATCAACACCAGAAATAAAAAGATAAGTAGAAGTAGGATTTAAAACATCAGCTACCCATAAATCGCTTAATGTGGAATTTTCGTCGCTTTCAAAACGAATGGGATCAACAGTTTCTCCACCAGTCAGTTGATCCACAAATTCTTCGGATGAAGTGTCTAATACCCAAATAGCATCGTTAGTATTATCAAGTATGTATACAAAATCACCATCGGGAGTAGCCGCTAAAGTTGTTAAGTCTGGCTCCGTATCATCGTCGTCATCGGTAACTGGTACATCAAGTATTCTTACCGTACTGCCCCCAGCATCAAGAACCAACACCTTGCCATCTTGTGCAGCAACAAAAACTTTTTGACCGCCACTACCATCGGTAAATATTAAATCGTTAGGGGTGAAAGAATCGGTAATATCAATATCGGAAACGAGCTCAAATGATAACAATTCCTCTTCATCAATATCGTATGAATACAAAAAGCCCGAACTGGAATCGATAAAATACACCACGCTATCGGCAGAATCGACATCGGCAACAACTTTACTAATATTAGAACTTTGCAAAAGACTTGATATTTCAATAACGCGTGGATCGGTAATAGTATCGGCATCATCATCGGAAGCAGCCTCCACATCGTCATTTTCGTTTTCAATATCATCTAAAAGCACCTGTGCTAAATTACCATCACCTAACGTGACTAAAAGTGTATTACCATCCCCCAAAAGCGTAATACTTTCAATATTCTCATCAAACTCAGCAGGCTGTTCGCTAATTTCGCTCCAGGTTTCGGTATCAATAATAGTAATTTGTTTGCCAGATGAGCCTATAATATAGCGATTCGCAAAATCACCGGTAAGAGGAACTATAAGTTTTGAGATTTGTGTATTAAAAACGCTTAAAGGAGCCCCTTCACTTGCTGGCAAGCGTTCGGTAAGAGGCGCTGCATGTAACAATGTAGAATAAAGAAAAAAGAAAAACCCTAAAATGGATATTTTTCTCATCATTATGAATTAAGCATATTCAATCAGTTTTTCGGCAATCTGCACAGCATTTAAAGCCGCACCTTTTAAAATTTGATCGCCAACTACAAAAAGATTGATGCCATTTTTAAGGCCCAAATCACTGCGAACTCTTCCTACATATACATCATCCTGACCCGATACTTCAACAGGCATTGGAAAATAGTTTTTCTCCCGGTCATCAATAACTTTAACCCCGGGCATCTTGGATAAAGCGGCATTCACTTCATCTAAAGAGAGTGGCTTTTCCAGTTCCAAGTGGATCGCTTCGGCATGAGCACGGAATACAGGCACACGTACCGATGTTGGGCTTACTAGGATTGAATCATCATGAAAAATCTTGCGGGTTTCCTTCACCACTTTCATTTCTTCCTGCGAATAGCCTTCGGGGCCAATGGCCGAATCGTGCGAAAAAAGATTAAAGGCAATAGGATGCTTAAAAATATTTTTGGTAATCTTACCACCAGCCAAATATTCTTTGGTTTGGTTTTCTAACTCGTCGATGGCTTTAGCACCAGCACCGGACACAGCCTGGTAAGTCGCCACCACCATACGTTTCACGCGAGACAATTTATGAATGGGCCACACAGCCATACCCGCAATAATGGTGGTGCAATTGGGGTTAGCAATAATGCCTTTGTGTTTTTTAATATCTTCCGGGTTAATTTCGGGCACCACAAGAGGCACTTCGGGGTCCATACGGAAAGCGCTGGAATTATCCACCACCACAGCCCCAGCTTTAACAGCCGCATCGGCAAATTCCTTGCTTCTATCGCCGCCGGCCGAAAAGAGAGCTATATCCACCCCTTCAAAGGAGTCGGCTTTTAATTCTAAAACGGGCCAGGCTTTTCCCTGAAACATCATTTTTTTACCCACCGAACGGCTGGAGGCGAGTAATTTTAGTTCACCAACGGGAAACTTTCTTTTTTCTAACACTTTTAAAAGTTCTACACCCACAGCGCCTGTGGCACCGGCTATCGCAATGTTATATTTTTCTTTCTTCTGCATAAAATTAAAGAGTAACCCCCTCCCGTCCTCCCCCTTAATTTAAGTGGGAGGGGCTGAGATAGTCCTCCTCCCTTAAATTAAGGGAGGAGACAGAGGTGGGTTACTGTAGTTTCTTAACAATTAATTCACCCATTTCCTGGGTTCCTACTTTTTTAGTTCCTGCAACATAAATGTCGGCTGTTCTGTAACCTTCGTTCAACACATCTTCCACGGCTTTTTCTATCTTTTTAGCAATGGCACCCTGGTTAAACGAGTAAGTCAGCATCATCGCCGCCGATAAAATAGTGGCAATGGGATTAGCCAATCCTTTACCCGCAATATCAGGAGCCGAACCGTGCACAGGTTCGTACATCCCGCGTGTGCCCTGCCCCAGAGAGGCCGAAGGCAACATGCCGATAGAGCCCGTCAACATGGAAGCTTCATCACTCAAAATATCACCAAACAAATTAGTGGTGACTACCACGTCAAATTGCTTGGGGTTACGGATAAGCTGCATGGCACAATTATCCACATACATGTGCGAGAGCTCTACGTCCTGATAATCCTTATGAGTACGGGTCACCACATTGCGCCACATTTCGGTAGCTTCGAGCACATTCGCTTTATCGACAGACATCACTTTACCACGACGTTTACGGGCCAATTCAAAAGCCACTTTCGCAATGCGTTCAACTTCGTGCGTGGTGTACACTTCGGTATTAATCCCTTTTTCTTCACCGTTGGGCAGTTTTTCTACGCCACGGGGTTTTCCAAAATAGATACCGCCGGTCAGTTCGCGTACCACCATCATATCGATACCTTCCACCACTTCGCGTTTTAAGGTGGAAGCATCCACCAACGCATCAAAAATAACGGCGGGTCTTAAATTGGCAAATAATCCAAGTTCGGCACGCAAACCGAGCAATGCGCGTTCGGGACGAACTGAATAATCGAGAGGTTCCCATTTGGGGCCACCCACGGCGCCGAGCAAAACGGAATCTGAATTCTTGGCTAAATCGAGCGTTTTCTGCGGCAAAGGATGCCCGGTAGCATCGTATCCGGCACCACCCACGGGGGCTTCTTCAAAATTAAAACGGATATCACTCGTTTTTTCGATAACTTTTAAAACTTTAACGGCCTCAGCCGTTACCTCAGGGCCAATCCCATCACCAGGGAGTACGGCGATATTGTATGTTTTCATAATATTTAAAAGTAACTCACTTTCTACGCCCCTCCCACTTAAAGTAAGGGGGAGGACGGGAGGGGGTTACCTCTTCTTAAATAATTCTTCCAGCTTCTTTTTTGCGATTTCGGCCTCTGTTAATCCGCTCGCCCCTTGTTTTAGAGAAGCTGGATCCGGTATAGCGAAAAAATCACAAAAATTGGACCGGTCTTTTTCTAATACCCTATCCGCCTGTGTTTCGCGGCACTCATTATAAGAACTGCGATCATAATGTTTGCAATTATAGCAAACATGCAAATCATTCCGGCAATGCGGGCATTCTTCCTTGCGCCCTACAGGCAATGGCACTTCCGCATTTTTTTTGCAGGAATGACAAATCATGAGCTACTATAGAGAGGGAGACGTATACGTCACCGACTTCACTTGATAAAACTCAAGACGATTTAAAGCCTGAATATAAGCCATCGCTGAGGCCACAATAATATCGGTATGCGCACCATTACCACGCACGGTTTTTCCGTTATCGGTGAGAGTCACCACCACTTCACCCTGTGCATCGGTGCCACCGGTAATGGCATTCACCACATATTTATCGAGCGTGCCTTCAAATTTAGAAATGGTACGAATAGCCATAAAAGTAGCATCCACCGGGCCGGAGCCGCTTTGGGTTGATTCTCTAGCTTCGCCGTCCACTTTCATTTTTACCGTCGATTTGGGGCTAATTGCGGTGCCACTTTCCACATGAACATAATCCAGTTCATATTTTTGCGTTTTTTCATCTAAGCCGCCTTCAACAATGGCCATGATATCTTCATCGTACACATTCTTCTTTTTATCAGCCAAATCTTTAAAAGACTTAAAGGCCTTATCGATTTCGGTTTCGCTTAAACTAAAACCAAGACCGCTTAAACGATCGCGGAACGCATGGCGCCCCGAATGTTTACCCAACACCAGTTTATTACGCGGGATACCCACCGATTCGGGCGTCATAATTTCGTACGTATTTTGATGCTTTAAAACTCCGTCTTGATGAATCCCACTCTCATGAGCAAAGGCATTTTCGCCTACAATGGCCTTATTGGGCTGCACCGAAATACCAGTGATGGTAGAAAGTAAACGCGAGGATGGGTAAATTTGCTTTTTATCGATCCCGGTTTCAAATTTCATTAAATCGTTGCGAACAGACAAAGTCATCACTACTTCTTCCATGCTGCAATTCCCGGCGCGTTCGCCAATGCCATTAACCGTACATTCTACCTGTGTGGCACCCGCCTGAATAGCCGCCAGCGAGTTGGCCACGGCCAAACCCAAATCGTTATGGCAGTGCACACTCACGTCTACCTTATCGATCCCTTTTACATTTTTCATCAAGTAGGAGATGAGATCAAAATATTCGGATGGGATAGTATAGCCCACCGTATCCGGTACATTCACGGTTTTAGCGCCTTCGGCTATCGCAATTTCAAACATCTGCGCCAAATAAGCACGATCACTTCTGGTTGCATCCATGGCCGAAAATTCTACGTCGTCACAAAACGATTTAGCAAAACGCACAGCTTGAGCCGCATCTTCCAAAACCTGTTCGCGTGTTTTTTTAAGCTGATATTTTAAATGAATATCGGAGCTTGAAATAAAGGTATGAATGCGCGGTTTTTTGGCATGTTTAATGGCTTCAAAACAGCGTTCGATATCCATTTTATTGGCCCGAGCCAATCCTGCAATAGTTGGTCCTTTTACTTCTTTGGCTAAACAGGCCACAGCTTCAAAATCGCCCTGGCTGGCAATGGGGAAACCCGCTTCAATAATATCTACATTGAGACGCGCCAATTGGTGCGCCATGCGCAATTTTTCTTCCAAATTCATGCTGCAGCCGGGCGATTGCTCGCCATCGCGCAATGTTGTATCAAAAATTTTAATATAATTCTTCTTCATAACATCAATCTTTCAAATCTTTTTCGCCGTTCACAGCTTTAAGCGCCGTACGGTTTGTAATTTCGGTCTCATCATCTTCCATCATCAGTTGATCGGGATCGGCCTGGAAAAATTTCACCATAAAATCTTTAAAGTTTCTTATTTTTTCCGGGGAACGGAGTAGCATTTCTAAAAGACCCATACTCACATAAAAAATACCAAAAATAAAAAACATCACCTGCGGTGCCGATGCCAGCACAACAATAAAAGCAACTATGAGAAAGAGCAGAAAAAAATTCACTCTCTTCTTTTTATCAAGAACTTTAAAACTGCGATAAGGCACATTACTTACCATCAGCACCGCTAAAAAAAACATCATGAGTGGAGCCGCAATACCAGGACGTGCTGCCCCACCAAACAGACTATCGCTAAAAATAATATAGCTTACACAAAAGCCGGCAGATGCAGGAGTTGGCAAGCCTTGAAATGCCTTCTTTTCTACACTCCCTGCCTGCGTGTTAAAACGCGCCAAGCGCAAAGCACAACAAGCAGTATGAATAAAAGCGGCAGCCCATCCCAACTTGCCGTAATCTTTCAGCGTCCAGTTGTACATAAGCAAAGACGTGGCCACACCAAAAGTAGTTAAATCTACCAGCGAATCATATTCCAAGCCAAATTCGCTCTGCGCATTGGTCATGCGCGCAACACGGCCATCCATAAAATCAAAAAAACCGGCCAAAATAATCATCCATGCCGCGCTTAAAAAATCACCATGAATAGAACGCACAATGGCAAAATAACCACAGAACAAATTGGCCGTGGTAAATAAATTTGGCAAAAGATAAATTCCTTTTTTTAATCCTTCATGTTTCATGTTTTTGTTATAGCTGTGCTAAAATTGTTTCTCCGGCTTTAACCTTTTGATCCATTTTAATTTGGATATCGGCTTCTACAGGCATATACACATCCATGCGCGATCCAAAACGAATGAGTCCAAAAATATCGCCCTTCTTGTAAGAATCACCTACTTGCGCATAGCTTACAATACGGCGCGCTAAAAATCCGGCAATCTGAATGAATAAAACTTCAAAGCCTTTTACACTTTTAACAACAAGTGCATTTTGTTCGTTATCAAGTGATGCTTTTTCAGCGTACGCAGCAAAATATTTCCCTTTATTGTAACTCACTTGCGTAATTGTACCGTCAACGGGCACACGGTTTACATGCACGTTAAAAGGTGACATAAAAATACTCACCTTTTTTACCTTACGTTTTAAAAAACGGTGTTCGTCCACTTCACCAATAAAAATAACCGTGCCATCGGCAGGGCAAATAATGGCGTTTGGATCCTGAGGCACCTCACGCGCCGGATTTCTAAAAAAGCTCACCACCCAAATAAAAAGCGGTACCAAAATAATTTCGGTAAGCGGATGTATAAAGTATCCAGCCAGCATTAAACCAATGGCTATGGTGATGAACGGATAGCCTTCGGGCGCTATGCGATGATGATTTTGTACTCTCACTTGGAGCGCTCCATGGCTATTGCACCCGACTGAACAAATTCAATAATGCCAAAAGGTTTGAGTAAATTTAAAGCCGATTGGATTTTAGGTTCATCACCACGCACTTCAACAGTAGCGCTCTTTGCATCTACATCCAAAATTTCGCCACCAATCATCTCAACGGTTTTTAGAACATCAGTGCGTGTTTTAACGCTAATATTCACTTTAAGGAGGGCATACATCCGGCAAATAGCTTTTTCGGCTACAAGATCGGTTACCTTAATGATGTTCACCAGTTTATTGAGCTGTTTGGTAATTTGTTCCAGCATCGCATCGTCACCGGTAGTCACAAGTGTCATGCGCGATAACGCCGGATCAAGTGTTTCGGCTACCGTTAAGCTTTGAATGTTAAAACCACGGCCCGAAAATAAACCCGCAACACGGGTTAACACGCCAAATTCGTTTTCAACTAAAACTGATATCGTATGCTTCATATTCCCTTTCAAAAAAATAAAGGCCGTTTAACCACACGGCCAAGAAAAAACTGTGTTTACAGGGGTTTAGCCCTTTTAGAGGGGTGTGTCAAGGGAGGGCTTAGCCAAAATCTGGGGGCTGAAGATACTGGAGTTTAAACTCATGAATAGTGGTGGGTTTTATACCGGAATCAAGAATCATTTTAGCTACATATAAAGCCTGCGGCATCACATCGACTGTGGCATGATGCAGGGAGACCTTAGCCTCATTTAATCCGTTCACTCCAGGACCAATTAAAAAAGCCTCTTTGGACTGAGAATCAAGAAGTTCCAATAAATCATTCTGGTTATAAACCTGGTCATCTACTAGCGATATAATTTTGTTTCCGGTTTTCTGATATACACCCGCATAGTAACGGCCTCTACCAGCCAAATAAACGGGAATAAGCGTAGCTTGGTTTTGCTCTATACCTTTACATAAAGAGGCTAAACTAGAAGCGGCATAAACCGGTAGCTGCCGCATTTTAGCCAAACCTAATAACGTTGCCGCCCCCACACGCAAACTTGTGTACGCACCAGGGCCATATGTTAAACCCACCGACTCAATGTTTTGATGAGTGAGCGCATGTTTGCGAAGAAGTGAGTCGATAAGCGGCAATAATTTTTGAGAATGCGCTACATCATCCGGTAAGGAAATGATTTGATCGTAATCTTCAGCACTCTTAAAAAGAGCCGCACTGAGTATCTTGGATGACGACTCAACTACTAATAACGGAAATAACCCTTCACCCTTCACTCTTCACCCTTCACTTCCTAAAAAAGCCCTTTAATTTTAGCAATCATGTTAGAAAAGCTCCAAATGCGATCGATATCGTTAAATGTAATAAGAACCATAAGGCTTAACAACAGCACCAGCCCCATCGATGTAAAAAAGTTACGCACCTTAAGCGACAACGGACGTCCACGCAGTCCTTCAATTCCCATAAACAACACATGCCCTCCATCCAAAACAGGAATGGGTAAAAGATTCATCACGCCTAGCTGCATGCTTAAAAACGCCATAAAATATAAAAATTCCGAAAAACCGGTTTTAGCGGCTTCGCCAGTAGCTTGCGCAATTTGCAACGGACCACCAAGGGATTTGTATGAGAGCTGAAAGGTAAAAAGACGGCCCAACACATCAAAAGTAAGACCCATAAGTTTGGAAAATTCTTTAAAACCTTCTCGAATGGCCTGAAAAAACGGATAACGTTTTTTAATAAACATGTTGGGATCCTGATATTTTCCAATACCCACCATAAAGGCCTTCATGTCGGTATTGTATTCGGGAACAATGGATGTTTCTCCGGTAACATCGCCACGTTTATACACCACCGTTAAGGCACTGCCATCGCTGGCACGAATGCTTTCTACCAAAGCTTCCCAAGTTTCCACTGGTTTGCCATTAAGCGACACAATTTCGTCTTTATCTTTAATTCCTGCTTTGCCTGCAGGCCCATTTGCACTCACACTGCCCACAATAGGTTCGTTACCCACAAAATACTGGGGTTCAATACCGGCATAGCCCATTTTTTGTTTAGTATCGGGCGCATTCACCAAATTAAGTATAACTTCATTTTTTTGATTGTTGCGTTCGTAAGTAAGAGTAACTGCATCATCGGGGTGAATAATAATAAAGTTTAATAAATCACCCCAGGTGTGCATTTCTTCTTTATTGGCCAAAAGAATTTTATCACCTTTTTTAAGTCCTGCTTTTTCGGCAGGAGAATTGGCTTTTACACCGTACACTAAAGGAGCTTCTTCCAAAACGGCCGGAATATGACGGCCAATCATAAACACAATAGGAATGAATAAAAGTGACAACAATAAATTCATGGTAGGGCCAGCAAAAACAGTGGCTAAACGAGCCCACAAGGGTTTAGCACTAAAAGCATCCGGCGAGTTGGCAATGGCCTGAGCTTTAGCATCATCACCTTCAGCTTCGGCAACGGGGTCTTCACCATATAATTTAACAAATCCCCCAAGAGGCAAGAGTGAAATTTTATACTCACAACCCCCACGTGTAATGCTAAACAGTTTGGGCCCAAAACCAATTGAAAACTGTTCTACTCTTATGCCCGATTTACGAGCCACAATAAAATGCCCCCACTCATGTACCAATACTAAAATTCCTAGGGCTACAATAAACGATAAAATGGTCATCATTGTTTTTTCTCCAATCTTAAATCTCTTTAAACTCTTCTCTCAATCTCCAGCACCCAAAACAGGTGAAGCGGGCTTGATGCTTTTTTATTTTTTAAGAACATGCTCTTGATCAAGGGTTCGCCTTCTCACAAAAGACCTCATGTTCTTAAAAAATAAAAAAGCATCAAGCCCGTCACACCACCATCCTGCCAGCACACTCCCGCGCCCAACGATCACTCTCCACCACCACATCCAGCGACGTCAGCTTACAAGCCTTATGGGCCAAAAGAGTATTCTCTACAATTTTTGGAATATCTACAAAACCTATTTTCTCTTTTAAAAACGCATCCACCGCAATTTCGTTTGCGGCATTAAGAACCGCCGGATAAGTATCAGCTTTTTCAGCAACGTCAAAGGCCAGTTTTAATGAGGGAAAACGTACAAGATCGGGCTCAAAAAAAGTAAGTTGCGACAATTTTGGTAAATCCAACGGCGTCGTCCCCGTTTCAATGCGGCGCGGGTAGCTTAAGGCATACGCAATGGGCACGCGCATATCCGGATTCCCCATCTGGGCTAACACCGAGCCGTCGTTATATTCTACCATGGAGTGAATAATACTTTGTGGATGCACAACAACACCAATTTTAGAGGTGGGCATGTTAAATAACCAACGTGCTTCCATGACTTCGAGCCCTTTGTTCATCATACTGGCCGAGTCGATCGTAATTTTAGCACCCATATCCCAGTTAGGATGCTTTAGGGCATCTTTTACTGTGATGGATTTAAAATCGGATAAAGATTTATGTAAAAAAGGTCCACCAGAAGCGGTAAGAATAATTCGTTTTACGTCCTCAACAGACTGCCCTTGCAGGCATTGAAAAATAGCCGAGTGCTCGCTATCAACAGGCAATATAGTTGCCCCATGTTTTTTAGCCACGTCACTCATCATCTGGCCTGCAATCACCATGCTTTCTTTATTGGCAAGCCCCACCGTTTTACCCTGGCGAAGGGCTGCGAGTGTAGGCATCAGGCCCGCTGCGCCGACTATAGACGAAATCACCACATGTGCATCAGGATGTGACGCTACTTCTACAGCGCCTTCTGCACCCACCATTATAGAGCAAGATAAACCATTTAATTGTTGTTTAAGTTTTTGGGCCGCGGCATCAGTAGCTACCGACACGAGTTGCGGTTTAAATTTTTTAATTTGTCCCGCCACCACATCCACATTATTGCCGCAGGAAAGTGCCACAATTTGAAATTTATCGGGATGACGATCCACAATATCGAGTGTTTGTACACCGATGGACCCGGTAGAACCTAAAATGGAAATCTTTTTTGTCATATTCATTTCCTCCCCTTTGTAAGGAGAGGCCAGGAGGGGTAGAGAGTGCACAGAACCTCTACCTCCCCTCAACCCTCCTTACAAAGGAGGGGAAAAAAGAAGAGCAAACAAATACACCACAGGGCCATTAAACAAAACAGCATCCACACGATCTAAAAGTCCACCATGGCCAGGAATAAGTGTTCCAGAATCTTTAGCACCAACAGCGCGCTTAATAAGCGACTCGCTCAAATCACCCAGCGGCCCCCACAAGCCCAGCATAAGAGCGAGAAGCGTTAAAACAATGGGAGAAAAATCGGGCCATAACAAATAACGCACCACAAAAGCACCCATCACACTAAATACAGCACCCCCAATATAGCCCTCAATACTTTTACCCGGCGATATTTTAGGCGCCAGTTTATGTTTGCCTATAGCATGCCCTGTTAAAAATGCCCCCGTATCGGAGGCAAAAGTACACACCAGCATAATAAAAATCCAAAAATGCCACTGTGGTAATGCACAAATTAAACCCCAAACCGCAAATAACCCTGCCGTGTAGAAAAAACCAAAAACAAGCAAGGCCGCTGTATTCAGTTTTACATCAAAATCGTCGTCCCCGGAAAAACGTGAAATAAACGCACTCATCACAGTGAGTACAACCAATGGTAAAACAAAATTCACGTTTAAAAAGATAAGTCCGGCTGTTAAAAGCCCAGCGTAAAGAATAGAGGCAATAAAAAAGAACCCTTCACGTGAGGGGAAAACTAATCGCAAAAATTCCGACATCCCAATCATGGCTACACCCACAATTACCAGCTGAACCACAAAAGGCGGTGCATAAACCAGCATGAGAATAACAACAAGAGCGAGTGGAATTCCGTAAATCCAACGTTTCATTCAACTACAGTGAATAGTGAATGGTGAATAGTGAATAGAAAGAATTAATTTCTTCTCCATCCACCATCCACTACCCACTATCCACTTCTTAAATCTTACTCAACAGATGCCCCATTTTGTCTTTCTTGGTTTTAAGATATTTCCCATTATGGTCGGAGGCTTTTACTTCAATCGCTACACGCTCCACCACTTCTAAACCATAACCACCCAATCCCACAATTTTTTTAGGATTATTAGTCATCAGTTTAATTTTTCCCAATCCTTGCGCCACAAGAATTTGCGCGCCAATACCGTACTCGCGCAAATCGGGTTTAAAACCTAATTTTTGATTGGCTTCAACCGTATCTAAACCCTGATCCTGTAAATTGTAGGCTTTGATTTTATTCACAAGCCCAATCCCGCGGCCTTCCTGGCGGATGTAAAGCACAGCCCCCTTGCCTGCTTCGGCCACCATGCGGAGTGCTGCATGCAGCTGCGGGCCACAATCACAACGCAGTGATCCAAAAATATCACCGGTTAAACATTCGGAGTGCACACGCACTAGCGTAGGTTCATCGGGCTTAATCTCACCCATGGAAAGAATGATATGATGATAATCGTTTACATCATTGGCATACACTCGCATGTTAAAGGTACCAAAATCGGTAGGCAAAGGCGACTCGGCTTCGAGGTGCACGAGCGTTTGATAACGCGTGCGATAATGCACAATATCGGCCACGCTAATAATTTTTAATCTGTGATCTTTTGCAAATTTCTCCAAATCAGGCAGCCGCGCCATGGTGCCATCTTCTTTTAAAATTTCACAGATAACAGCCGAAGGATTAAGCCCGGCCAGACGAGAAAGATCCACCGAGGCTTCGGTATGCCCTGTGCGCACAAGTACACCGCCATCACGCGCGCGCAGTGGAAAAATATGTCCGGGGCTTACTAAATCGGACGGCAAGGCCCCGTCTTTAATAGCAGTTTGAATGGTATGCGAGCGGTCTTGCGCAGAGATTCCTGTGGTAACACCTTCCCGTGCTTCAATAGAAACCGTAAAGCCCGTTTGATGTGGGCTTTCGTTTTTATTCACCATCATGGGCAACTGAAGCTCTTTTACTTTTTCTTCGGTAAGCGATAAACAAATTAAACCACGGCCATACTTGGCCATAAAATTGATAGCCTCAGGTGTTGCAAATTGCGCAGCCATAATTAAATCGCCTTCATTCTCACGCCCTTCATCATCCACCACCACCACAATTTTGCCATTTTTAATATCGGCAATAGCAGCTTCTACGCGGGTATATATTTCATCTAGTTTTTTAAATTCTTTTTCCATAATTCGTGTATCGCTTATCGCAGATCGCAAATCGCTCTTAAAGAGCAAAACTTTTTTTCTCTTGCGACAAACGATCAGCGATAAGCGATAAGCCCTCTTACATATTTCCCCAACATGTCGGCTTCCATATTCACCAAGTCACCAACCTTTCTCTCTCCTAAATTGGTGATTTTTTCCGTATGCGGAATAATATAAACTTTAAATTTATTTTTTTTGAGTCCCGAAACCGTGAGACTAATCCCATCAATAGTAACCGATCCTTTCGGGATGAGATACTCGCTTACACCGGCCGGGGCTTCAAGCGTTATTTCAAGAGAAGTATCGTTACGTTTTATGCTGGTAATTTTTCCAACTCCATCCACATGCCCCAATACAAAATGGCCCCCCAAACGATCGCCCGCTCGCATGGCCCGCTCCAAATTAACCATCGTCCCTTTTTGATATGTTTTAATCTTAGTTTGCCGGATAGATTCATCAGAAACATCAAAGGTAAGAGTTGCGCCTTTTTTAATAACGGTAAGGCAGCAACCATCAATGGCCACACTTTCACCCAAAACCACCTTTTTAAGAGGTATTTTGGGCTTTATCACCAAGCGTGCACCGTCAGATATCTTAATAATATCAACGATTTTTGCAGAACACTCCACCAGTCCGGTAAACATGGGTAGGGTTTAACGTGGGATGAGGCTAAAGTCAATGTGGGACTCAGGCCTCTTTGCGACGTGCTTCAATTAATACTTGGTTAATCCAGCGTACTAATTCTTCCTGTTTGGCATCACCAAACGGGCTTCCAATTTTTTGTTCCACACTTTTTAGAAATATAACACCCAACTCGTCGTTTTGGCTCTCTTGGTTTTTATTAATATGGATTACTTTAAAAGCCGTTTGAAAATTAATTTGTTTGAGCCATTCGCTTTCAAACTCCATATGGTAAAAACCATCCATAGAGGCTCGCCCTTCAATTTCAACTCGGGCACCCGAAGCACTTAAATTAACAAGCTTGGCCGGTACAGGACGTTTTTCTTGATCGTAAACTTTAATGGCGTGAGGGCCAACCTTTTCTACACGTACAAACTCACGACGGTTAACCAGTTTATTGCTACCGGGCACAACCTTTAATCCTACCACATCAAGACGTCCCGATTCTTGCGCGTCTTCAATCATCACTTGCGCCACAAAGCGGATAATACCCCTATCGTTTTTAGCTACAATAAAGCATTCAAGCTGTTCTTGTAAAAAAAGTTCCGAAAGATAATCTACCCACAAAACATCGTCTTCTACGCGTCGTATTTGAACTGTGCCATTATAATCACCAATATGAAAATACAGGCCTGTTTTTTTTAAATCTCGATCGGCTAGAAAATTTTGAGACATACCCTTCCCTTCAATAATAGAACACTGCACCCAGAGACACTTTTTTGACTGTTATTGATGGGGGGCTAAAAAGTCAAGAATTACTCATTTATTTCCTTACGGCGGCTTTCAATAAGGAGGTGATTCATCCAACGCACAATTTCTTGCTGTTTGGTATCACTAAAGCCTTGCTGCATTTGTTTTTCGATATTTTTTAAGAAAATAATACCCAGACTTTGGCTATTATCTGGCTCATTCTCAACATGAACCACCTTAAAAGGGGCTTCTATATCAATTTTCTTTAACCAATTGCTGGTAAATTGAAGCTGATAAAAACCGTCTAGGTTTGCTTTACCCTTAATATTAATTTTAGCCCCCGAAGCGCTCAAATTAATTAATCGAGCCGGAACTACGTTATTAATAGAATCATAAATATGTAACTGATGCGGCCCCACATGGCGAACACGAACAAATTCGCGACGATTTACAAGCTGGTAACTTTGCGGTAAAGCCTTAAGGGGCGCCACATCCAGCAAATCGGCATCTGTTTTTTTGTTTAATCGTTCAGCCACAAAGGTAACAATACCTTTATCGTTCTGAGCTACCACAAAACATTCCATTTTAGGCATTAAGCGTAATTCGTCCTTGTCATCTACCCACAGCACATCATCTTTTATGCGTCTAATTTGAACAGCACCGCGATAATCACCTACATTAAAATAAAGCGGCTTCTTTAAATCAATCTGGCTTAAAAAATTTTCCGACATAATAGCTCCTTTTATAAATTGTCCAATTGGATAATTTATTATCCAATCATGGCATATAAAAGGAGCCATAAAAATGCCAGTGTTTTTTTAGTGTCATTTAATCGTTTTTATAATTAATATAATAATTACAGATATTTACAATATGCGCTCGCTAAATTAAAAAAAAAGCCTCCCAAGCCCCATAAATATAGGTAAAAAATAACCTTATTTATTCATAGGTTGTTAATTTACAATATTTTTTTGTTTAATTAGAGGCACAAAATTAATAAAATTTTTTTGTCCGTTCCATACTTTAAAACTATAGGTTTCAAGGACTTACGAATATGAAGAAGGGGTCGTCTTCAAAGTGGTATTTTTTATTATTTTTCTCTCTGGCACTAGGCCTAGGAGGGTTTACCTATTGGAAACATACTTGGTTTACTCATATTGATCACAGCCTCGAAAACGTCAACCAACACTACAAGGTGGGCATGGATTTAAACACCACCTTCCAAAACCTTACTCTTCCCAACCTACTGGATGAGCATGTTCCAACAAGCAAAAAAGAATTTTTTAGCTACACACAAGAACAGATCGAAAGTTTTAAGCACACATTTGAAACACTCGTTCACTTTGAAGATAAAAAACTTGAAAAACCACTAACAAGCCTGGAACAAACCTTCAATTCTTACCATCCCTACTTACTGGAACTGGCTTATTACAAAAAAACGGGAGATGACAAAAACGAAACAGATCCAGAAGAAATAGAGCGATTAAATAAATTATCTAACAAAGTTCTTGGCCTAGAAAAAAACCTGCGCGAAGGAATAAGCGCCATTATAGACATTATTGAAAAAGAACAGCACGAAACAGCCGAAAGCGCTCTTGAACACAATAATCTAACAAAAAAATACGATCTCCTATGGAGCCTTTCTTTTGGCATTATCTTTTTAGCCATACCTATCATCCTGCATAAAAAACTTTTTAATCCACTTCTTAATCTTCAAAGCATTTCAAACAACATTAAACAGGGCAAATGGTCGGAAAAATATAAAAAAGCTACCGGACTTAACGAAATCAAATTCATACAACAATCGCTCATCGATACAGGTGAAAAACTTTTGGAAGGGGAATCACAAGGAAATATTGTAAATTTTTTAAATAATCAGGTACTCGCAAATTCGGTTATCTTAAGACGAGATTTGCGCATTAGCCAAATTGGAACAAAGGCTGCCAAATTACTTGGTTATACTCCGGAAGAACTTCAATCCAAACCTATCACTACCATCTTAAGAACAACCAACCCCGAAATTTTGGAACAGGCTCATAACTATGAAAAAGGGAATGAAATTCAATGTGAGCTAGTAAGAAAAACAGGACAAACCTATCCATGGATTATAGAACCATACACCTACAAAGAAAACGACAAGCTTAAGTATGTATACCTAGTTCTTAAACCACCCAAAGCCCTGCCTAAAAATGAATCTGAGCTCAAATACATGAAAGCCATTGAAAAACTAAACGCATCTAATGTGCGCTTTAGAAATGAAAATGAAAAAATGCAAAAAAAATTACTGGAAATGGAAAATATGAACGGAAAAGAGCTGCCACTGGTGGAAATGAACAGGGCTGTTACTAAATGGTTAGAACATTTTTTAGCAACCTGCGGACAAATTATTACAGCCCGCACCCGGTTTGACATTACTACCGGTGATGAATTGCTGAATATCGATTCCTTCAACTTGGCATTAAGCCATGCTGCAAGTGATATTTTAGACAGATCGTCTCACCAATCACTCCATATTGAAACTTGCTATATTACCATTGAACCCAACAGTAAAAATAATCTTGCCGGCGATTACAAAGTTATCATGATCTCAAACTCAATGACTAATTTTGAACTAACTAAGGGAACGCTTAAGGCCGTAAATGCAAAATGGGCTCAAAACTTTGCCCATTCTCAAACTAATGCAGCCGTTTACTCAAACGGTAATCCTAACAATATGATTTATGTCTTTTACTTTCAAACCGAACAGCACACTTCAGAAATGGAAAGCGCAGAACTAATACACTAAGAAATAAGATCTGAATAAATCCCAAATAAAATTTAAGCAAACAACCTCAAGTTATTACGCTGGAGGCGTTTCTTCTTTAGGAGCTTCGGGCACAGATTCGGAAGAAGGCTCAGGAGAAGCAACTGTAGATAAATTGCTTGCATTAAGAGGAGACGTGGCGCCAAAGCAAACATTTACTTTTGCATCATTTGTAATGGATAAACTCATTTCATTGAGCAAAGCCAAAAACTCGTTAGAACATTGATGCGAAATTGCCTTGGTCATCACATTCTTTTTAATTTCGGTAAAAAGAATATCAATCCATTCACGCGACACCTTAAACATGTGAACGGGAAAAACAGTTGTGGACGATTCTTCAAATTGATCCTGCATATTAACCTCGTTATAGTATTACCCCAATGTTTGTTATGCTTTAAGAGTAACAAAATAGAATACTCATATCAACATTTAACTTATTGATTAATATGACAAATATATGACGATTGGGTGTTTTTTTACCCTTATTCTGGTAATACTTGCGTTAAATGCTGTGTTTTGAGCTGCCCACTAGAACCCGATAATTTCAAAACATCATGTTTAACACGGCAAATCTGATCGTTTTTACAATAAAACAAGACTCCTTTATAACGATTGGGCGGCAATTCCACCTTACTTGTACCTTGTAAATATCCTTTAAAACCACCACTCACTGTAAGCACTACTTTTTTACCCTCCAAATCGGTAGGAATAGCAATGCCACCCAACATATCCATCTTAAAGGTTGCATCTTTTATTCCTTGAGGCAGCGTATACGAGTAACCATACGATGTAACGGCAGTAAACAATTGTTTCAAACTAACCAAGTGCCATTCAATAGGAACGCGCATTTCACCCACATTGCCCACTTCAAATAGAGAAGCACGCCAGGCACGGGTATCAATACCAATTACCATAAAATCAAGCACCATGTTATAGGACGTACTTTTTGTAACATCGCCGAAATGCGATTCATACCACAAGTAAAGCTTACCGTTTTGCGGCGTAGGAGCATCTAACCCAATCGCAACATTTAATTCGTGAGGACTTAACCCTGTGGGAGGCCCCTCAAGCTCAATCCCTTGCAACAATACATAGTAACGAATATCCGGATTGTTTTCCCAATCGCCAAAAATCTGATCAAACTTTGTTAGATCCAATACTGCCAACTCTCCTCTTTTATGCCCCGCTAGTGACGACATACTTTTTTTGCCGGTCAACACCTTAAAGGTGGTGTCGTCGTAAATCACTGCCTGAGATAAAACATTAGCATCATACAGTGAAGGCAGGGCTTCCGGTTTTTTGAGAATAAGTTTTAAATCGTTAAAAAGACTAATTTTACTGGTGATGGTGGCCACAAAATTTTGTATCACCATAAATACAGGATCAAACCTTGAAAAATTGGAGCGATCAATATTTTCGGTAGAGGCAATAGAAGTCTCTAACCACTGCAACTTAAACCCCGGGGGCGTATCACTTTCCCAATCAAAAATGGTGCCTCCCCAAATAATATTGCCCGCCGAATAGGAATATTTTTTAGCAGGCAAAGCAGCCGGAGAAACAAGCTCTTTTTGAGCTAGAGGTTCTCCTGTTTTTTCAGAAATTTTTTCAGCAGACTTTTCCTCGGTTTTAGTCAAAGAGCTTTGGGGTGTTTTTTGGGCCGGCAATGCATCAGACTCTTTAGCCGGTACTGTAGGGGAATGATCTTCTGCCTGAGCTGCAAAAAAAGAACAAGTTAAACAAGCTACAACACAAAATCCCTTAAAAAAAGTACGCATGATCTAGTTTTCAAAAGGAGCCGATGAAGTATCGGCGGGCATAAATCCTATTTCCTTAAATAATTTTTCAAATGCTTCCTGCTTTTGAGAAAGCGACATATTGGGAAATTCTTTTACCAAAACATCCATTTGCTGAATAAGCTTTTGCTTCTGGCTTTGAGGAAGCGGGGCTTCTTTAATAACCTCGCGTATCTGAGATTCGTAAAAACTTGCTAAGTGCCGGTTTACATATTGCCCTGCAAAATAACCGGCAACGCTTATCCCTCCGGCAATAATCATAAGCATAAACACCATCCCCAAAAAACAACCACAGGTAAAAGGGAAACAACCTGATGACTTTTTAACAGGAACAGGAGCGTACATGGGCTGAGCCGACATTTGGGGAGAATCCATGGGGCTAAAATGTAAAGGAAAGGCTGATCTTCGTCAACAACGCTTTATCATCTTTATTTCCTACCAAATAACAATCTTGGTTTTCACAACTCATGGCATGAATATATATATTTTCCTTTTTACCTTCCCATGCTTGATATTTTTGTGTTGTGCCAAACTTTATTAAAAGAGGCGCGCCCTCTTTTTCTCCCGCCGCTACCCAGTGATTATCCACAACACTTAAAGCATGCCCATTAGAGCCCGCATCAAAAAGAAAAGGGGCTTCTAGCAATTGACCTTGTTCATGCCATTTTACGAAAAAAAGGCGAAGTCCATGAGTAACGGAAGTATAACCTGTTACCACTACTTCGTCCTTTAACGTCATCACGGCGGCGGCATAGTCGGGGCCGTCACCTAAATGAGTAGTAAAAAACCCATCTGGCTTTCCTATAACCGTAAACCGGGCCACCATCATATCAATATCCCCTTGTGGGTTTAAAAAACTACCAGAAGCAAGCAAACGGCCATGATCATCTATCGTTAATCCAAAAAAACGATCGTTGGCAGAGCGGTTTAAAAAAACAAAGCCCTCATCTCCAAAACTCTTATCGATATTTCCTTTTATATTCATGGCACCCACAAAAGCCTTGGCACCCGCTGGCTGTTGCGAAAAACCGCTAAAATAGAGGCGCCCCTCTTGACTCTGGGCCAAATAATGAATTTCATCCTCTCCGCCCAAGTTAAACACCCACTGATTTTGTAACTGGCCATCCGAGGCAAAATATAAAATTAACAGATCACGAGCGCCCCTTTTTCCCATTGTACCTGCGGCTATAAATGACCCATCGTGGTGTACAATCAACCCGTATATCCGAGCAGGTAAATTAAGTTTAACCACACCTTTTTTCCCAAAGGAAAAATCCGTTTCTCCAGTTTTATTAAAACGCTTAAATGCCAAAACAGATCGGGCTGTGGCATTGGCTGTAACCCCCACCACCACACGCCCCTTGCCATCAATCCCAACAGCCTCACCCCTATCCTGGCCGGCAGAAACTGAGAAAGTGTTGAACACAGTAGACTCATCAGCCCAAGCACACACAGAACAAGCAAGAAAAAAAAGAATGAAAAAATTACGAAGCATAATGCTCCCGCCATTTTTCAAACATAAGAAGACTAAAAAGAACCTTCCTATTATTTTTTTTACCCTGCAAATGTTCTTGTACTAGCCTAGTAATAGCGTGCGGGTTAAAAATACCGGCCTTATCAATTTTTTGAGGATTTAAAACATCTAGCATAGTTTCTTTAAGCTCGTACTTAAGCCAACGGGCAATGGGAATTCCAAAACCTTTTTTAGGCCGATACACAATTTGACTTGGCAAAAATTTTTGCACTGTTTTTTTAAGGATATATTTTGTGGCTTGGCCTTTAGATTTAAGAGTATAGGGAAGTTGCGATACAAAATTTACCAGTTTAATATCTAAAAATGGCGCGCGCACTTCAAGAGAATGTGCCATAGAAGCACGATCAGTTTTTACCAAAATATCATCGGTTAAATAAAATTTTTGATAAAAATACAGCATCTGGTCGGCTACATTGTGGCTTTTACAAGCCTTGAGGGCTTCGGCAATAATATTTAAGGGGCCTACCTGGGCTAATTGCGTTTGCGCTAAAAAAGATGGTGTAAAAAATGTTTTCATTTCATTTTCGTTTAATGCTCCCAGCCAAACCTGATTACGCAACACCGGAGGATAAGAGGCTCCGTATAAAAACTGTTTTATCTTAAACTCAAAACTCATATCTTTATCAGACACAGGAAGTAAATTTATAGCCTTTTGTATGCCTGTTTTTATAATTTGAGGAAATTTTTGAAAACGCGTTGCCATAAGACCCGCATAAAATGTGGGATAGCCGGCAAAAATCTCATCACTGCCGTCACCACCCAAAGCTACCGTCACATATTGACGCGTAAAGCGCGATAATAAATAAGTGGGAATAATAGAATAATCGGCAAAAGGCTCATCCATAAAAGCCGCTATCTCGGGTAAAATGGCAATCATGGTTTGCGGATCCAAAACCTGCGCATGATGATCGGTAGAAAATGTTTTGGCAACAAGGTCGGAATGTGAAGACTCATCAAAAGATTTTTCATTAAAATTAATAGAAAATGTTTTAATATCACGCCCCGAACGGTGGCGCGCCATAAGCGCCACAAGAGACGACGAATCAACTCCACCCGATAAAAAAACACCCAAAGGAACATCGCTTATCATGCGTCTCTCGGTGGCACTGTCGAGCAAAGCATCAATTTTTGAAACAGCCTCGTCTTCGCTTATATCTAGTTTTTGATCGCAAAGAGGGATGTCCCAATACCGCTGAATGTCAATTTTATCGCAAGAAGCTGTTAAATAATGGGCGTGCGGTAATTTACGGATACTCTTAAAAATAGAGAGAGGTGCCGGCACATATTCGTACTGAAAATAGTGCGCCACGGCTTGCGGATCAATTTCTTTTGAAACAAAGGGATGACTTAAAAGCGCCTTAATTTCGGAAGCAAACACCAAACAAGCTGCGTTTTTAAAATAATACAGAGGTTTTTTTCCAAAACGATCGCGGGCAATAAATAATTTTTGATCACTATTATCCCACACGGCAAAACTAAACATGCCGTTTAAATCTTCCAAACACTTTTCTTTTTTAAGCGCGTATAAATAAAGCAGAACCTCGGTATCGGAATGCGTTTTAAAAACTACACCTTCCCTTTCAAGCTTAAGCTTAATGTCGTTAAAATTATATATCTCACCGTTAAAAACAAGAGTGTAACGCCCATCCGGGGTTGTCATGGGCTGTACTCCACCCGCCAAATCAATAATGGAAAGCCTTCTGTGCCCAAGCCCGATATTATTGCTTAAATAATAACCTTCATTATCAGGCCCTCTATGCGTTAATTTTCGGTTAATATTTTGCAAAATCTCCCGACTTACGGGAGTAGGACTAAAATGGAAAATGCCGGATATGCCGCACATGACAATCAGTACCTTCTACAAAAATGCCTAATGATGAAAATTTACTTTATCCTGAATAATGTAAATGGTTTTTCCCTGCGATTCGTGATAGGTGCGCATAAGCAACTCGGCAATAAGCCCCATCATAATAGAAATTATCCCCACAAGAGATAAAAACACGCACAAAAGTAACAACGGATTTTTGTGGGCATACACACCTAAAAAGAATTTTTCGTACAACACAAAGGCAGCTAGTAAAAAGGCAACGGTATTAAGCGTAAAGCCAAAACCACCAAAAAGATAAAGCGGCTTGGTAGCAAACGAGCCCAAAAATTTTACCGTCATTAAATCAAGCATCACTTTAAAAACACGTGACAGGCCATATTTGGAATAACCCTTGGTACGCGGCAGGTGATTGACCGGAACTTCGGTAATTTTGGCACCAGCTAACTTGGCATAAGCCGGAATAAACCGATGCATTTCACCGTAAAGATTGAATTGATCGATGTAACGCGCATCATAAGCTTTCAGTGTACACCCGTAATCTTTGAGATGCACACGAGTTACTTTAGAAATCATCCAATTAGCAAACCATGAAGGCAACTTGCGTGTTATAAAGGTGTCTTTTCTGTCACGCCGCCAACCACTAACTACTCCATACCCCTCTTTCATTTTTTCGAGAAGTTTTGGGATATCACGCGGGTCGTTCTGATTATCGGCATCAAGCGTAATATAAACTTTACCCCGTGCTTCTCTAAAACCAGCTGCCATGGCAGCCGTCTGACCAAAATTACGGGTAAAACGAATAAGCTTTAAATGGGAATCTTTAGCAGCAACAGCACTGATAAGCTCAAAACTACTATCGGTAGAACCGTCATCCACCAATATAATTTCGTAGGAAAGTCCCATATGAGGAACAACGGCATTTACATTGTTGTACAAATCGACAATATTTTCTTCTTCATTAAAAAAAGGAACAATAATCGAGATGTCATAAAGTTTTTCGGACATTTTTTTAACCTAGCAAAACCTTTTTTGCTTTGCTAGAAGTTTAAACAAATGAATATTCTTATTACAGGAGCGGCTGGCTTCATTGGCTCTCATCTATCCGAAGCGCTTCTTAAGGCCAAACACAGGGTTTTAGGGATCGATAATTTTAATACTTTTTATGACCCGGCCCTTAAACGTCAGAACCTGGCAGACATCCAAAAAACAGCCGAGCAAAACGGAGCTTATTTTCAGTGTTATAGCGGCGATATCAACGATACCGACATGCTCGACACTATTTTTAGCACCGAAAAAATTGATGCGGTAGTCCATTTAGCCGCCATGGCAGGCGTGCGCCCTTCTATTCAGGATCCTGTGCTCTATGAAAAAGTAAATTGCCTAGGCACACTTCAACTGATTGAAGCTGTAAAAAAACATGGAGTTAAAAACTTTGTTTTTGGCTCCTCTTCTTCGGTTTATGGCCTTAACACCAAAGTACCTTTCAGCGAAGACGACCCCATTAACCTTACGTTTTCACCCTATGCTTATACAAAACGTGCCAATGAATTATGCTTGTATACCTATCATAAGCTCTACAACATCAATACAGCCTGCCTCCGTTTTTTTACCGTGTATGGCCCACGTCAACGTCCCGATTTAGCCATCCGCAAGTTCACCGATTTGTTATACACTGGTAAGCCCATCCCCATTTTTGGAGACGGGAGTTTTAAACGAGACTTTACCTATGTAGACGATATTATTGATGGCGTGGTAAAAAGTATGGATTGGTGTTTAAATCAAAAAACTCCAGCTTACGATATTTTTAACCTGGGCGAATCGGCCACCACCAGCGTACTGGAATTAATTGATTTAATTGAACAAACATCGGGCAAAAAATTTGTAAAAGAATTTCATCCGGCACAACCGGGCGATGTACCTATTACCTTTGCCGATATCTCTAAAAGCAAAAAAATTCTGGGCTATAATCCTCAAACCCCCATAAAAAGGGGTATAGAGAAATTTATTAAATGGTATGAAACCAAATAAAATTTTTTATTTTATTCTTCTCATCTTCTGTTGCCTATCACTGGCAACCGCCTCTGTAGCTTGGGCTAAAAAGAAAGATAAAGAGGCTCAAGCTTCTGAAAAATCGGCAAATACAGATGCTGAGACAAAACAGGAAAAACCAAAAAAAACTAAAAAGAAAAATACCGAAGAAGCCCTACCTCCGGCACCAGAACCTTTAGCTGCCCCTCCTATAGCTGTAGCCCCGCCTCCCGAACCGGTTAAAAAGAATTTGGGATTCCTCTTTCTCTATCCCGATGGCGAGGGAACACCGGAGGAAGCTCAACCCATTTTGGATGCTCTTTTTGAATTTTTAAAAGAAAAAACAGGTTTAATAATTGAGGGGCATTATGTAACCGACCAAGCCAAGGCTTTGGAAGAATCCAAAACCGCCGATATGGCCGTTGTGAGCTTGGGGTTTTATGCAGCCAATAAAAAAATTGTTCTTATGGAAGTAGCACTGGAAACACAACTTAAAGGCACACCCAACCCGGCAGCCTATACTTTAGTGGGAAACAAAGAAGATAAAACCGAAACAATAAAAACCGTATATACTTCGGCTTTTATACCACCGTCCCTCCTTAAAATTATGCTTCCAGACACAAATACCAAAAGGGAAACCACCCATGAAAGTATTGCTCTTCTTAAAAAATTAGCTACAGCTCCTGGAAGCGGTGCTTTTTTAATGGATCCGTTTGAATATAACGCTTATTCCAAACTCAATCTTTCGTGGAAAGAAAATTTAAAAAATATCACCGTTACCAAAGCCTTTCCACAAGCGCCGTTTGTATTTTTAAAACCGCTTGTAGGTAAACGTGAGAAAATAGTGCAGGCCTTACAAGCTTTATCGCTAGATCCTAAGGGAGTAGATATTTTAAGCAGTTTACGATTACAAGGATTTGTAACTACCAATGCAGAACAGTATAAGAAAATTTTAGTAACAGACACTACCGAGCCGCAACCCACGCCCCAATAAGGCCCGCTTTATCACCCAATTTTGCTTGTTTAATTACCACACCCTCGGCTGTTTTTTGATAAAGTCTCTTCTTTAATTCCTGCATCACATGCGGCATAAATAACGCGGAAGATTTAATAATACCACCGCCAAGCACAATATTTTGAATACCCGTAATATTAATAATAGAACTGAGCCCCATCCCCAAATAATAACCAAACTGTCCAAACAAATCGCGTGCCAGCACATTACCCTGGCTAGCCAGCACCGATAAATTTTTCACAATTTCAGAAGGGCCATCGCGCAACAATGCTTGCAAAGCATGGGCATGCGGATGTTCATAATCGAGAGCTGCTTCTTCAACCATGCGTATAAGTCCACTTCCGGAGGCATACGTTTCTAAACATCCTTGCCCGCCACAACCGCATAAAGGGCCTTCCGGATTAATTACCAAATGCCCAAACTCTCCTGCAAAACCCTGAGTACCCTGAAACACTTTATTGTTAATCATGATGGCCCCACCAATACCCGTCCCTAAGGTTAATAACAAAAAGGTATCCCAATTTTTGGCAGCCCCAACAATACGCTCGCCATAGGCAATCATATGGGCATCGTTATCGATAATAATTTTCTTTTTGGTCTTGGCTTTTAATTTTTGAACCAGTTTAAAATTCTGCCACTGAGGATAATGAGGCGACGCATACACCATGCCTTTTTTAGGAGAAACAATTCCCGGAATTCCCATGCTTAAAACAGGGATCTTCTTTTTAACTTTTTCTTCAAGTTGGCGTACCATCCCCGCTAAAAAATCAACAGTGTCCTCCATGCCCCTCTCGCGCGGGGTAATTTCTTTAAATGAAAAAAGGAGTTTTTTCCCTTTAACCACACCAGCTCGCGTATGGGTACCACCAACATCAAAAACGCCTATAAGTGACATGGATGTGATACTAGTGCATTTTCTCCTATGTCCCTAATGATTTTTGACTTAGTATAGTCCCCTCATGCATACTTTTTTTTCCACACACGAAGTCAATGCCGGCACCCTTGAGCTCGATAAAACTAGTCTCCACCATTTAGAAAAAGTACTGCGCATTAAAAATGGCGAGAAAATTAAAATTGCTACACCTGCGGGTAAACTTTACCTTGTTACTTATCACAACAAAATTTTTACAATTGCGGAAGAGCTCACCCCTCCGCCAGCCCCCTTACCCTATCATCTTTATATGGGCCTTTTAAAAGGTGAGATGTGTGAATGGGTGCTAGAAAAGGCCGTAGAACTCAATGCCACGTCCCTCACCTGGGTAATTTCAAAAAATACTGTTGCCCGTGAGATAAAACCCAATAAATGGGAGAGGCTTTTAAACTTAGCGAGTGAGTCTCAAAAGCAATGCGGCAGGCTTCAGCCCCTTAAAATAAACGCTCCCCAAGTACTTGAAAAACTTGTAAACTTATCCACTGAGGGAGTAAATATTGTTTTAAACGAAACCGAAACGGGGCTTTCACTGGAACAAGCCTTAAATGAAAATAAGCCCCCCTACCACTTATGGATAGGCCCCGAAGGGGGATGGGATAAAACCGAGCTCCTCTTGATGAAAACCCAAGGTTTTATTTCGACTCAGGCCGGAGGATTAATGCTGCGGGCCGAAACTTGCGCCATGTATGCAGCAAGTCTTGCACAAGGAAAATTGACATGAAAATAGCCATCACGCTCGATATCACTAAACCTCATACCAAATACTTATGGGTATCGTACACTCTGCATTTGGGTGCAGACTTAGATGAAAAATTAATTTTAAATTTCCCTACATGGTCGCCCGGCAGTTATCTAATACGCGAGTATCAAAGCGCCGTTGATCAGTTATCGGTAGTTAACGAACAGGGAAAAAGTTTGCCCCACTCTAAAATAAATAAATCGCAATGGGAAATTGTACTTAAAAAATCTAAAACCATAAAACTAAACTACCGCGTATACGCCAACGATTTAAACGTTCGCGGAGTATATGCCGATCATGAAATGGTTTTTGCTCATTTGGTAGCGGCCCTGTTTTACCCAGACGGAAAACTATCGACGCCTGTTACACTAACCGTTAAAACTCCACCACATTGGAAAGTAGCCATTGGCAAAAGCGGCAAAAACACTTGCTCGTTTGAGCATTTTGACGAAGTTTACGATACACCACTTCTTGCCTCTCCACATTTGGTGTTTGAAAAATTTTCAATTCCGGGCACCAAATACACTCTCGCTTTTTTTGGAAACTTTTGCGGAAAAACCAAACAAATTGCCGAAGATGTTAAAAAAATTGTGATTGTGCAGAAAAAGATTTTTGGCGAAAACCCCTGCCCGCATTATTTGTTTCAAATTTTATCTATTAAAGACAGTTATGGCGGACTCGAGCACTCCTTTTCGTCTACCAATATTTACGATGGCTCTCGTATTGACGATAATAAAGAATATAAACGTCTGTTAGGGCTCCTGTCGCACGAACATTTTCATTTATGGAATGTAAAGCGTATACGCCCGCGCAGCCTTGGCCCTTTTGATTACATGCGCGAAAATTATACGCACGATTTATGGATTGCCGAGGGCATTACCAGTTTTTATGACGATCACACCATGTTACGCGCGGGATTACTAACCCCCAAAGAATATTTTGAAATTTTGGCCGATAATTTAACGCGCCTTCTCTCTAACAAAGCAAGCCAAACTCATTCATTATCAGACTCCAGCTTTGACGCCTGGATTAAATATTACCGCCCCAACGAAAATACTCATAACACAGTAGTGAGTTACTATATAAAAGGCAGTTTTATTGGGCTTATGCTTGATACTTTATTGCTTAAAAAATCGGGAGGCAAAAAATCTTTGGATGATGTAATGCGCGAACTTTACAAATTGTACAAAAAGCGTCCATCCTTAGGCTTTACCCGTGAAGAATTTATTGAAAGTCTGCATAAATTAAAAGTGGTGAACATCAACAATTTTTTAAAAAATTACGTGGATGGTACCACTGCTATCAATTGGCAAAAAATATTTGCCGACATTGGCGTAAAATTATTACCCAAAAAAGAAGGCTCCAAATATTACCTGGGCTTGCTTACCGAAAATATAGGCAACTTACTGGGTATACGCATTATCCAAGAAGACTCTCCGGCTTATAACAGTCCTTTGCAGGCTAAAGACATTTTAATTGGTATTAACGGGCAATTCATTCAAAATGCCGATCAAATAGACAAACATTTAAGCAAAAACAGTGCGCGTGTTTTATTTGCACGCCGCGATAAATTGCACGAAGCTGTCATTTCGTTAGACAATCGTAAAAATTTTCCGTCAAAACTAGAAATTTCTACAACAATGAGTCCTGCTATTAAAAAGGCCTATAAGGCTTTTATGCGCTTATGAACCTACCCTATGTTATTGCCCATCGCGGTGCCTCGGGAGAAGCTCCCGAAAACACCATGAAGGCGTTTGAAATTGCCGTTCACCAACAGGCCGACGGTGTGGAAATGGATGTTTTTTTAACAGCCGATAAAAAAGTAGTGATTACCCACGATGAACATACCGAAAGATTAACAGGTATTAAAAAAGAAGTAAGACGCTCTACCTATAACGAACTAAGAGAACTTGATTTTGGTGAAGGAGAAAAAATACCTTTATTAGATGATTTTTTGGGGACTTTTAAAAACAGATTTCAGGTAATCAATATCGAAATTAAATCTACCGGTTTTTTTACCGATGGTATTGAAGACTCTCTTATTCATTTAATAGATAAACACGCTGTATGGGATCAAGTTTACGTCTCTTCATTTAATCCTTTTAATTTGTACCGCATGGAGCGCAAAGCCCCTCGCTTAAAAACAGGATATCTGGTTTCGCCTATGGATTTTTGGAACAAACGTTCCTTTTTTATCAGGTTAAGCCACGCTAAAAGTATTAATTTAGACCATGCCTGGTGTAACGAAAAACGCCTTGATAAATACCGGAAATTCGGCAAGGACATATGGCTATGGACAGTAAACCGTGAAAAAGCCATGGTAGACTGGTTAAATATGGATGTAGCGGCCATTATTACCAATTATCCGGCACGGCTAAAAGCCCTGCGCGATAATCCGGCCTTAAGAAAAAGTATTTTATGAAAGCAAATAAAGTAAATAACGATTTTGGTTTAGAAGAAATTACCATGCTTGAAAAACGCGACAATATCATCAAACCTGTGCCGTCGCCGGATATAAAAAATATAGATTTTGAAGATGAAACCACTTATTTGGAACCCGAAGCAAGTAATAGAACCTGGTTTCAAAAGTTTAAAGAGTGGTTAGGAAATAAAAAATAACTTAGAAAGCCAGCCATGTCAGGACATTCGAAGTGGTCTACCATTAAACGTAAAAAAGGTGCTGCCGACGCCAAGCGCGGCGCTATTTTTGGAAAAATGATTAAAGAAATTACCGTGGCAGCCCGCATGGGCGGCGGTGATATTGGTGGCAACCCGCGCCTGCGCCGCTCGGTAGAGAAAGCCCGCGCCATTAGCGTACCAAACGACAACATTGAACGCGCCATCAAAAAAGGCACCGGCGAGCTTGAAGGTGTTAACTACGAAGAAATCACCTACGAAGGCTATGGCCCCTCGGGTGTAGCCGTACTTGTGGCTTGCCTTACCGATAACAAAGTACGCACGGTAGCCGAAGTGCGCAACATTTTTTCCAAAAAGGGCGGCAACATGGGCGATAGTGGCTGTGTGGGCTGGATGTTTGGGAAAAAGGGTATTTTTATTTATGACAAAGGAAATTTAACCGAGGATGCGCTCATGGAAGCCGCTTTGGATGCCGGCGCCGAAGATATTAAAGACACAGGTGATAACTTTGAAGTAACCTGCGACCCTACCCAGTTTGAAGCGGTTCTTAAAAATTTGGAAGATAAAAAACTAAAACCAGCCTCTGCCGAAATAGCTATGTTGCCACAAAATACCGTAAATATTGCCGAAAAAGAAACCGCTCAAAAAATTCTGGCTTTAATTGAGGCGCTAGAAGACAATGAAGACGTTCAAAACGTGTACGCTAATTTTGATATTCCGGCAGAAATTTTAAATTCCATTGCATAGTGAACGCATGGTGTGCCATGCCTTTAAATAAGCATGATTATACTAGGCATCGATCCAGGAAGCCGCATCACAGGCTATGGGCTTATAGAAAAAACGCCCAATAAATCGCTGCATGTAGAATGCGGTGTTATTTATTGTGCCAATCTACAAACGTTGCCCGAAAAATTGGCCACTATTTACGATGGTGTAGAACGCCTCATTCTTAAATTTAAACCCCAAGCCCTTTCTATTGAAACCGCCTTTTACGCCAAAAACGTAGCCAGCACATTAAAGCTGGGGCATGCTCGTGGCGTGGTATTGGCGCTGGCTTATAAAATGGGGCTCCAAATTTTTGAATATGCCCCGCGTTCTATTAAACAAACAGTAACCGGTTACGGCGGAGCCAGTAAAGAGCAGGTTCAAAAAATGGTAAAGACACTCTTGGGTTTGCCCGAAATAGCCGAGGAAAATGCAAGCGATGCACTGGCTGCAGCTTTGTGCCATGCGCAAACCAATCAGTTAGTGGATATTTTAAAACAAAAGCTTAAAACTCCTGGAGTCAACCTGGCTAAGGCCGGGGTCCATCTTTAGGAGACTGGATACCGGCCTCCGCCGGTATGACTGGATATTTTTTAGTACTTTTTATGATTGCTCAACTTACAGGAATATTAAAAAACATTACCGAAGATGGCTGTTTGGTAGATGTAAACGGCGTGGGATATGAAGTATTTGTTTCTAAAAACTCCGTTCCCCTCCTTACGCAAAAAACTGGCCCAGTCACATTGTATATTTATACACATATGAATGAGGGCAGCATTTCTCTTTTTGGTTTTATTTCCGGTTCCGACAAAACTCTTTTTAAAAAACTAATTTCGGTGTCGGGCATTGGCCCCAAAATGGGTTTGCAGCTCCTCTCCGGCATGAGCACATCCGATCTCATCATGGCCATCACCACCGAGAATGTTGCAAAGCTAACAACCATTAGTGGTATTGGTAAAAAAACGGCCGAACGCTTGATTGTAGAGTTAAAAGACAAGCTCATGTCTTTAGCAGATGATAAAACAGCTTTAAGCTTAGTAACTAACGCTACTAGCCGTGGGGGCGCCTACGACGAAGTAGTATCGGCATTAATGAATTTAGGCTATAACCGTCAAACAGCCGAAAGAGTTATGGGTCAGGTACCGGTAACAGCCGAAAGCCGTGTAGAAGATTTACTAAAAAAATCACTCACAGTATTGGCGCAAAACGCGGGATTATAAAAGACGATGGAACGCTCCAACAATAATTTAGCCGGAATACCCGTAGAAGACGACCGACGCTTTGATGTGAGCCTGCGCCCTAAAAATTTAAGCGAGTATATTGGCCAGACCAAACTAAAAGAAAAATTATCGGTATTTATTACGGCTTCTCAAAAAAGGGGTGAGGCACTCGATCATTGTCTTTTTTGCGGACCTCCAGGTTTGGGCAAAACTTCTCTGGCCAATATTATTGCACACGAAATGAACGCGCCGCTTAAATCTACATCGGGCCCGGTGATAGAACGTTCGGGCGATTTAGCAGCCTTGCTTACCAATTTGGAACCTGGTTCTGTACTGTTTATCGACGAAATTCATCGCTTAAACCCTATTGTAGAAGAAGTGCTGTATCCGGCCATGGAAGATTTTACGCTCGATATTGTGATTGGTCAGGGGCCTTCAGCAAAATCTATTAAGCTGGATCTCCCCCGTTTTACTTTAGTAGGGGCCACAACGCGTGCCGGCCTCCTTACCTCACCACTCCGCGATCGTTTTGGCATTGTGGAACGTTTAGATTTTTATGAAGCCGCCGATTTAAATCAAATTATTACCCGTTCGGCCTCAATTTTAGGGGTATCCATAGAAGAAACTGGCGCCATGGAAATTGCCAAACGCTCGCGTGGTACTCCCCGTATTGCCAACCGTTTATTACGCCGCGTGCGTGATTACGCCGAGGTAAAAAACAAAGGCGTTATTAGCCTCAACATTGCTCAATACGCTCTTGAACAATTAGAAGTAGATGCCATGGGCTTTGATGCTATGGATCGTAAATTTTTAAGAGCGTTAATAGATAAATTTGGCGGCGGGCCGGCAGGCATTGAAGCCATTGCCGCCAGCATTAATGAAGAAAAAGAAACTTTGGAAGATGTTTACGAACCATTTCTTATTCAACAAGGTTTTATTAACCGTACCCCCCGTGGCCGCACCGCCACGCCTCGTGCTTTTGAATATTTAGGATTTAAACCGCCCGCAAAAAGTACCAATCAAGATTCTTTATTTTAAAAAAAGCTTCCAAGAAATAGACATTTTTTACTTACACGTCATTTTTCTATTTAAAAATTTTCTAAAAGAAAATATGATAGAGGGTTCCAAATACGGAAGCGTTGTATTTTTATGCACTTAGTAGAGAAAAAAGATTTCAATCTTATTTTTTATATTCTCGCCTCAGTTATTTTTGTGGTGTTTCTTATCTTTTTGCTATCGGGCGAAAAAGGACTCATTCATTTGCATGCGCTTGGAAAAATAAAAAGGAATTTAGAAAACCAAAACCACACCGCTTTGCAGGAAAATTTAAGTTTGCGTTATCAGGTAAAAAGCCTCTACGAGTCTGACGCTGTAGAACATTTGGCCAAAGAAACCTTAGGTCTCATCAATGCGGATGAGGTTGTGTATATTATTAAGTAATTTATTCTTTATTCACGTGTGCTTCGTCACGTGTGCTTCGTCACACGTACTTCGGCAATTTTAGCACCCAATAATTCTTCGGCTTTTTTAAGGATGGGATTAGAGAGCGCTTTCTTTTTAAGCGCGTCTTCCTTTTCTTTTTGGGTAGTTTCGCGCACATCCCGCGCCGAAGGAGGGGCATCAATAGTCCCTGCAATGGGTTTAAGAGTAAAAGTGATGGTCTTTTTATAGTTCGTTTTTATAAAATCTTCTATTTGTGCCTTTTTGGATTCTAGCATTTTAAGATAAACCGAGTTTTCAAAACCCACGTCAATTTTCTCGGCATCCACCGCCAATGGACGTGCATGTTCTAGCATAGCGCCTAGTGACGGCACTTTTTTAATAATTTCGGCTACAAATTCATTCCACACAAAAGTACGGGGTGAGCTTTGTTGAGCTGCTTGCTGCGTTGGAGCAACGTTTTGCGCTTTTGGCTGAGAGACAGGCGGTGTAAAACGCGAAGGAGTAGATGTAGCAGCACCGGG
This sequence comes from bacterium, assembly GCA_019695305.1. Classification (NCBI taxonomy): domain Bacteria; species bacterium. The sequence goes on along the minus strand of JAIBAG010000004.1, from coordinate 3,850 downwards.
AACACTGGGCATAACAGGGGTGCTTGCCACCATTTTCTGAGAAAGCTCGGCAATCGACATAAGATCACGCGCATGCATCATTTTAATCAGTGTGGTTTCAAATAAAAGACGAGGAAAATCGGAACGGGCTAATTCTTCAACCCCTTTTCCTAAAATCTGAAACTGGGTTAAGAAAAAGAACGTATCGTAATCTTGCGAGAGCTTTTTTAAGTTATCAATTTCGTCCTGGGGCAAATCCACATACTTCTCCCCTCCTTCGCGGATAACAGCCAAGTGACGGAAGAGTTCCAGCAAATTTTCACCCAAGATTTTGAGATCAAAACCTTTGTCATAAATTTTATTCACAATATCGAGGACGATATTAATCTCTTTTTTAAGCAGGCCATCGAGGAGATTGAGAAGAATTACACGGTCGGCCAAACCCAGCATATCACGGATTTTATCAGGGCTTGCATTGCTGCCGCAAAAACTCACCACTTGATCCATCAGCGATAAGCTATCACGCACCGATCCTTCGGACGCCCTTGCGATAAGAAAAAGAGATTCTTCAGGTAAGGTAATTTTTTCGGCAGTTAAAATCTTTTTAAGGTGACCCACCAGCACCGGATAAGCCACGCGTTTATAATCGAAGCGCTGACAGCGCGATAAAATGGTGACGGGAATCTTATGCGGCTCGGTTGTAGCAAAAAAGAACAAAAGATGAGCCGGCGGTTCTTCCAAAATTTTGAGAAGCGCATTAAACGCATTGGTAGAGAGCATGTGCACTTCATCGATGATATAAATTTTGTATTTTCCGGTAGAGGGCAGATATTTTGCCTGTTCACGCAATTCACGCACATCATCCACACCGGTATTGGAGGCTCCGTCGATTTCCAAAACATCCATGGAAATGGATTTGGTAATTTCCTCACAACTTTTACATGTACCACAAGGGGTAATAGTAGGTCCTTTTTCGCAATTAAGAGATTTGGCAAAAATACGCGCCATGGAGGTTTTCCCCACTCCACGAGCCCCGCAGAAAAGATAGGCATGATGCAGGCGATCGTGTTCAATAGCATTACGAAGAGTGGTGACAACGGGGTCTTGGCCGATCACTTCGGTAAAATTTTGAGGACGGTATTTGCGGGCAAAGACTTGGTAGCTCATAGTTGCTGTCATCCTGAGCGTACACCACAAGGGTGCCACTTCGAGGGCGAAGGATCTCCTTCGAAACACTTTGTGTATGCATAAAGCACTTGAACGAAGTTCAAGTACAATTAATTTGTAAGTTTCTATCTCCGCCTTACAGGCGAATCTATAAACTAACAAATTAATGCAGCCAGGCTGATCCGCGGCACAGGGTTAGAATCCTACCGTTGCTTCCTTCCGGACCTGGCGGGGTTTAGAAACTTGTTCCTTGCACGGGGCCCGGCTGCCCTTAAAGGCCTACTCAACTTTGTGGGGTAATTCAAGGGAGAAGAATGGGGGAAACAAAGGCTATTTAATCGACTGCAACAAAGCGTATTCCCCTTCCACAAAAGGCTTCACCCACTCATTCACCAAACGGTTGATGGGTTTTTTACGGGCTTTAGCAACAGCGTGCATCTTCCTCAAAATATCTTCCGGAAATCTTACACTGGTGGGGCCATTAAAGTTAATCGTGTGATCCGCCTCTTCCCACTGCGCATCATCTTTCATTTCTTTTTCTAACTGCTTTAATTGTTTGGCTGTATATTTCTTTTTCATATTTTTTAAAACGCCGTGTGCACCCAAATCCATCCGGGCTTTTCATCATCCCAACTGTAACAAATTTTTAACAACCTCCCACTCAACGCGCGCCCTTCAACCATGTAATCGGCGCTTCTCTTTTTTTTATTTTTTCGCGGCCATAAAACTCCAGATTTAAAAACAGAAATCACTTCGGCCTCAGTAACACCATGCTTAATAAACATATGCTCCCAATTCCCATCAATACCCACTACGGTTTTACCCTGCAAAAGAGCCATAAAAAGTATTACAAATTAAATATTAAAATTCAATAAAAATAAGTATTTATGTAAAAATAATGAATACAAAAAGCACACAGTCAGGTGTACAAGATAAAGCAAGGAGTATGCCATTTTGTAAGTAGTTGAAATTTAAAGAATGGATTTCAAAAGGAGTCTCACGACAGTCTCAAAATCGGACTCTTGAGTCTCAGCTATGAACATTGTAGGACCACACCATGAACGAAGAAGCCTTTGAAGGCACCCTAGTTTTAGAGAGACTCGCCGAGATTGATAAAGTAGATGACTTTTTTGAAGCCATTGATGCGGATGATTTTGAGAAAGCTAAAAGGCTAATGCAAAAAGCTGGCGTTGATGCGGAAACGATTGCGATCGTCTTAAAGAAAATGCAAGAAGCTAACGGGGAGCACTGATACTTACTTCAAAAAGTGAAGTTTCTCAAAAATAAACACACCCACAAATAAAACTGCCGTAGAAATTCCCATCGAGAGGATAAAAGGCACTTTGGCCTTAAACAAATAAATAGCCGCTACAAAAAAGATGAGGCTGGGAATTACCCATATGAGCACGTCGCGCGTGTACGATTCCAGCAGGGCTAAATCTTTTGTTTCTACGTAAATCCAAATAAGGGATAAAAAAGTCATAAGAGGCAGCGCCGTAAGAAGCGCAGCCCATTTAGGGAAAGTTTTAGCAAGAGTACTGGTTAAAGCAATCAAAACCCCCGATAACGCCGCTTTAAAAATAAAAAAGAAAAACGATTGCGTTGTCATTTTATCCCTCTTTCCGTTTAAGTTTTACACTTAATGTTTTTACCAATTCACAACACACAGCCCCTGCCTTATCAATACCCTGCACATTAAATACCGGATGCGATTTGCCAGTTTCGTCTAAATCACTTTTAATTTTTGCCAGCATCTCATCAGTCACTTCAAAGTTAAAGGTAATATCTGTTGTAGCCGGTTTTGTATAATTGATGGTGGTGGCTTTATCCCAAATAATATGATTTTTTTCGCCCAAAATAAAAAGCAGCATCAGCATAAATTGCGGGTCACTGGCGGCATAAAGAGTACCTCCAAAGATGGTGCCCACATAGTTTTGATTAAGAAAACTTCTTTTCACCACAACTGTCATTTTTTTCCAGTCATTGGCAATAAAGGTGGTTTTAATGCGACCGAATAGATAAACGGGAAACCAGTTAAAAACTCTTTTAGCTCTTTGTGGAGTTAGTTTTATTTTGCGATAAAAGCTCATGGTTATACGAAGCTACCCATTTAACCCCTTCTATACAACTCAAAAAACCATATGGTAGCGCTTGCCTTTAGTTTAAAAGAAAGTTAAGAGCCCTGTTGCCCCAGCAAGTTGCATGGAGCATTTTTTTTGATTATTAGATTTTTAAATTAAGGTAAAAAAAATACCTTAATCTGTAAACGCTCCGTGCGCTGATAGCGCCCGGATCATTAACATAGATAAGGCCGGGTGCCCCTTTCGCGAAGCGAAAGAACTATAATAGACGGCGCACTCTTTGCGACTTAAATTGGTGGTTTGCTAGAAGCATTTTTTTTGATTATTAGATTTTTAAATTAAGGTAAAAAAAATACCTTAATCTGTAAATGCTCCGTGCGCTGATAGCGCCCGGATCATTAACATATTAAGGGGAGAGGTGGCCGAGTGGTTTAAGGCGCACGCCTGGAACGCGTGTGTACGGGAAACTGTACCGAGGGTTCGAATCCCTCCTTCTCCGCAGTACCCTAAATGGTCCGGGTTTTTAAAAAATTTTGCGGCTTGCGCCGCCCCCGGACCATTTAAGATTTTGTAAGAAAAAGGGCCAAAACTCTTGGAATTAAAAGAATTGCCCCCCAAAATAT